>NZ_SIJA01000077.1:0-1085 GCF_012062385.1 Methanocorpusculum sp. GPch4
CTCTTTACACTCCCATCTGTCATGTTCAAAATACCAAAATCTGTCCATTGAATAAATGACAATTGACATTTATAAATATAATACGCTTTTTACCAAACTACAAGGAGGAATGATCAAAATGACCATCAGTGAACAGGTGAAACTAAATAGAGATCTTGCAAAGATGCTCAAGGGCGGAGTGATAATGGACGTGACCACGCCCGATCAGGCACGCATTGCCGAAGAAGCCGGCGCCTGCGCTGTTATGGCCCTTGAAAGGATACCCGCCGATATCAGGCAGGCTGGAGGAATATCTAGGATGAGCGACCCCAAGATGATAAAGAACATCCAGGCCGCCGTATCCATACCTGTAATGGCAAAGTGCCGTATTGGCCACTTCGTCGAAGCCCAGATACTTGAAGCGATCGAGATCGACTACATTGACGAAAGCGAAGTCCTTAGCCCTGCAGATGACATTTATCACATCGACAAAACGATGTTCAAAGTTCCCTTCGTATGCGGAGCGAGGAACCTGGGTGAGGCTCTCCGCAGGATAGGCGAGGGAGCGACCATGATAAGGACAAAGGGGGAACCGGGAACAGGTGATGTCATCCAGGCAGTCCGCCACCTGAGGGCTATGAATGCAGAGATATCAAGGGTCAGATCAATGAGAAAAGATGAGATCTTTGAGGCAGCCAAAGAACTGCAGGTACCATACGAACTTCTTCTGGCAGTACATGAAGAGGGCAGGCTGCCTGTCGTTAACTTTGCTGCAGGCGGAGTAGCGACTCCCGCAGATGCTTCCCTTATGATGCAGCTCGGAGCTGAGGGCGTTTTCGTCGGGAGCGGAATATTCAAGTCCGGTAATCCTAAAAGGCGCGCAGCTGCGATAGTCAAGGCCGTCACAAACTACATGGACCCCAAAGTCCTTGCGGAGGTATCAGAAGACCTTGGCGAGGCAATGGTCGGCATCAACGAAAGTGAGATAGCCGTACTGATGGCGGAACGCGGAAAATAAGAATGGACAGGATCTTCACCGTAGGTGTAGTGGCTGTCCAGGGAGCCTTTGAGGAACACTGCTCAGCGCTTGGCAAACTTGGGGTATC
>NZ_SIJA01000078.1:0-549 GCF_012062385.1 Methanocorpusculum sp. GPch4
TACCCCCAGTTAAAACTTCAGGAATGTTTTCAAGCCCATAAAGACAATCCCTGTACCGGCGGAACCAATAATCACAGGCATCCAGATCCTCATTTCTCTTTTTACGCCTGACAGTGAGGTATAGGTTGATGAGCCGGTAAAATTCATAGCCAGAAATGATGATATTGGAGGCAGGATCAACAGGTAGAAGAGAAATGTCCCCCAGCTTATCGGACTGGCTGCGCTCCAGGTGTGGTAAGCGCCCACCAGAAGCACCCAGATGAGTCCCGCCAGCCACCCCTTCCAGGCAAAAGCCCGTCCCGGAATCCAGGGCAGCAGCGCGGGCATGGCCACACATCCGGTCAGGATGGCCCCCAGGTAAGGGACCATGTCACCTGCTGATCTGACCAGCTTGATGCCGAGCAGGTTTAAAACTATTACAGCAATCAGGGCAATAGCCACTGGCCGTACCATGTGCACCAGTTCTACCGGCGTCAGGACTATTCTGTCTGAAAAAGTGAATTTTACGGTACGCATGTCTTGCGTCGCTTTCAGGCCCGCCCCGATAAA
>NZ_SIJA01000079.1:0-105938 GCF_012062385.1 Methanocorpusculum sp. GPch4
CGCGTGGCCGGGACGGCGGAACGAAAAATGCTGGAAAACCCGCGTCGCGGGTTTTCTTTAAAGATTCTCAAATCTTTGTAATAATTATGCAGATTGGTTTTTAATCAGGAGAAAACCCGCGACGCGGGTTTTCCAGCATTTGTCCAAGAGCCAAAGGCTCTTGAGACGTCTCACGAGCTTTCAGCTCGTGGACTTTCCACGCTGGCGTTCCGTCCACGCGGAGCCGATGAGGCGAAGCGTAGGAACGCGGCCGAGGAGTGAAACGACGAGGACAAGAAGACAGCGTAAGGAAAATGCGATTCGCGAAGATTCGCGAAGATTCGCGGAGATTCGCGGTTAAATAATCTCAGGTATCTAAACAAATACGGTACACGAAATCGAAGTACATCCCATAACTAAGTTAGCCATTTAGTTGAGAGAACAGCGCGTAAGTTCTAATGGAAATAGAAAAATAAGAAATTATCTGTAGGTTTTCGTCAGATGCAGGACTTTGCAGCAGTGTTCCGCGAGCGAGGTGTAGAGATATGCCTGGTCGAGGTCTTTGCCGCCCGCAAAGGTCCCGTGTCCTTTGGCGATGACGATGTTTGCAGATGTGAGGCCTTTTGCCACGACGTCGGCAAGCTGCTGTGATCCGCAGGGTCCGTCAACGACCTGGATCGTCGGGGCAAGCAGTTTTCCTTCGCTGTCAATGGTCGTGATCTCGGCATCGCCAAGAAGGGAGAGGGCCACCGCATACGGCGGGTGGGCGTGGACGATCGCCTGATGTTGTGAGGCATTGTAGACCGCGGTATGCACCCGCCATTCGCTGGAGGCGCTCGGCGTGACCCGGCCGTTTAAGGGCATCAGGACGATCTGTTCCGGGTCGGCGTCCAGATATGAGCCGGTTTTTGTGATAAAGTATCCTTCATTGGCCCTGACACTCATATTCCCGAAGTTGCCGCCGACCAGATGTTCCAGAAACAGCCTTTTCCCGATACGGGTGAAATCTGCCCGCATTTCAGTGTCCCAGGCTCATCAGCCGGACGAGAATGGCTTTCTGGGCATGCAGGCGGTTCTCCGCCTGATCCCAGACCCCGCTCTGCATGGAGTCGATGACTTCATCGGTGATCTCTTCGCCCCGGTGTGCCGGCAGGCAGTGGAGAACGAGAGCGTCCGAGGCTGCCTTGTTCAGCAGCGCGGTGTCGAGCTGATAGCCGACGAAGTCTTTGAGTTTGGACTCTTTGATGTCCTCTTCGCCCATAGATATCCAGGTGTCGGTATAAATTGCATGGGCATCGGTCACGGCCCGCACAGGGTCGTCGTAGACGGTGACTTTGCCGCCGTTTTCTTTGGCGAATTTCACCGCTGCCGGATCGGGTTCGTAGCCTTTCGGCGTTCCGACCGCGATCTCCATACCGGTTTGGACGGAGGCCATGATGAGCGAATTGCAGACATTGTTTCCATCGCCTATCCACGCGATCTTCAGCCCGTCTAAGTCGCCGAACTTTTCCTTGAGGGTGAGTGAATCGGCCATGATCTGACAGGGGTGTTCCTTGTCGGAGAGAGCGTTTATGACGGGGATGGATGCGTATTTCGCGAACTCGGTGATGGTTTCGTGTTTGTAGGTCCGCATGATCGCCCCGTGAACATACCGGGACATAACGCGTGCCGTATCGGCGACGGTTTCTCCCCGGCCGAGCTGGGTCTCTTTGGCGTTGAGGTAGAGCGCATAGCCTCCCAGGTCGTACATGCCGACGTCAAACGACATCCGGGTCCGGGTGGACGCCTTTTCAAAGATCATTGCCAGGGTTTTTCCGGCGAGGAGGGGGTGGGGAACGCCGGCATACCGCTGGCGTTTGAGCCGGGCGGCGAGGGTGAGTATGTCTTCATACTCTTCGGCGGAGAGGTCGGTGATCGAAAGAAAGTCTTTTTTCATGAGCGAAGTTCCTTCATGTGGGCGATGCGTTTTGCAAACAGGGTCTCGGTTCCGATGTCGCTTCGGTATCTGACGTTTCCGGTGACGTTTCTGCAGGCCGCTTCCGCATATTTTTCCGCTTCGGCAAGACCGGCGCCGACGCCGACGTAGGCCATGGTCCGGGAGGTGAGTGTTTTCAGAACGCTGTTTTCCAATTCAACGTTTGCGTAGTAGAGGATGGTATTTTCCGCCGGACCCGGGGTGATAACGTCGCCTGCATGGGGTTTGTCAGGGTAGCCGGTCGGCACGAGATATTTGCAGACCGTGGCTTTCTTTTCAAAGGAGACGTCCTCTGCTGAAAGCGTGCCGCTGATGATGTGTTCTGCGATGGTGAAGAGGTCGGAGTTGAGGATGGTCAGGACGTTCATTGCTTCGGGGTCGCCGAACCGGGCGTTGAACTCGATGACTTTGGGGCCGGTTTTTGTGTTCATGAACTGACCGTAGAGGATGCCTTTGTAGGGGCTGCCCTCTTTTGCGAGGGCGTTGACGGTTGCCTGCATGATCGAAAGGGCACGGGCGTAGTCGGTCTCGGTGACGAAGGGGAACGTGTGGTCTTCGAGCGAGTAGGAGCCCATTCCGCCGGTGTTTGGGCCGACGTCTCCTTCGAATGCCCGTTTGTGATCCTGAACGAGCGGCATGGGAACGAGGGTTTTGCCGTCGGTGAATGCCATTAAGGTGAACTCTTCGCCGAGAAGACGTTCTTCGAGGATGATGACCTGATCTTTCAGGGTCATGGCATATTCGACGGCGCCTTCACGGTCGACCTGTTCGCCCATGACTTTGACACCTTTTCCGCCGGTAAGGCCGGTGGGTTTGACGGCGAGGTCGCCGGGATATTGCCGGATAAATGCGGCGGCTTCCTCCGGGGTTTTGCAGAGTTTGTAGGCCGGGCAGCCGTCGATTCCGTGCTTATTCATGAGTTCGCGGCAGAAGCCTTTGTCGGTTTCGATCCTGGCGGCTGCTTTGACCGGACCAACGCAGCCGATGCCTTCTTTGGTGAGGGCGTCGGCAAGACCTGCTTCCAGCGGAGCTTCGGGGCCGATGAAGGCGTATTGGATATTGTGTTCTTTGGCGAAGGCTCGTACTGCCGGAACATCCGTTTCTGCGTGGATGAGGGTTTCCCTGGCTATTTTGGCGATGCCGGGGTTCTTTTTACCCATGACGGAGTAGAGTTCGACGTTCGCATTTTTGGTGAGTGCTAAGCAGATGGCGTGTTCCCTTCCGCCACCTCCGGCCACTAGTATTTTCATATCCTTATCTATGGCGCGTCAACAGTCAAATAATGTTTCCACGAACACGGGATTTCCTGCGTGTCTGCAGACCTGATTCTGCTCTCCGGCAAGGAAATCTGTTCGCCCTGCCGCCATTTTCCGGCCGGGATGGCCGGATATCGATCCAGGTGTCATGTCTGCAGGTTCATTCGTCTTCGAAGGAGAACAGCTCCTCGACCGGGATCTTGAGGATCTTTGCCAGTGTGAAGCCGAGTTTGAGCGAGGGATTGTATTTGCCTTTTTCCAGATGGACGATCGTTTCTCTGCGGACGCCTGCGCGTTCTGCGAGTTCTCCCTGGGTCATTGCGAGTTTCTGCCGGCATTCGCGGATCTTTGTCTGCATCACTCCTCCCGGGATCTGACGTTTTCCGCCATTTCATAGATGATCAGACGGAGAATAAATACCATGACCGAAAAGACGAACACCAGAGTGAACAGGGTCGGGATCAGGGCAGGATCGCCGAGCAGGACGACTGCACAAAGGGCTGCGCAGAACAAGACGACCGAGGTAAAAAATGCGGTCGTTGCGGCTTTTTTTACATAGGTGTCAAAGAGTTCGTCGTATTTTTTCAGGGCATAAGTGAAGAACACAAAGAATCCAAAGAATCCGAAGTATCCAAAATTCCCGGTATAGAATCCGAGAAAGCCGAGGAACCCGATAAGTCCCATCAGTGCGATCATATTCATCTGTGATGTATTTGTCACAATATGTTATAAATATGTCACTTGAAAAAAGTTATGCGAGGAGTTCGCTTGCTTTGACGAGGGAATGGAGCGTGACTCCGTCTGCTGCGAGCAGTTTTTCTGCCCCGCCTTCCCGGTCGACTACGGTGATGACCGTATCGATCAGAGCGCCGGCTTTTCTGAGTTCATCAACGCCGTACTTTGAGGAACCGCCTGAGGTCGTGACGTCTTCGATCAAAAGGACGCGTTTTCCTTTGACGTTTCCGATGATCATTTCATTTTTCCCATGGTCTTTTGCTGCCGCCCGGATAACGGCGCAGGGTTTGTCTGCTGCCAGAGATACTGCTACGGCGAGCGGGACTCCTCCGACGGCCACTCCTGCGATGCACTCGAACTCGAAGGAAGCAGCGACCTCCGCGGCGATCTCTTGAAGCAGTTTCGGCTGCATGATCGCTGTTTTCACATCGATGTAATACCTGCTTTGGGCACCGGACGCGAGGGTGAAATCCCCAAACTCCACTGCCTTATACTGAACCAGAAGATCTAATATTCTGTTTACCATGGTACGTCCTTTAATCCGAGTAAGTATCCGATAATATTTGTTCCTCTATGTAATAGAGGTGACAGTATGAGGATCGCAATTAAGGTCGCGATGAAGAATCCGGCCGAGTCGAAGTTCTCGGCAAACCAGCCGATGTTTCCGGTCACGAGCAGAGCGAGCGTCATCAGAACAAGGGATCCGACGACCATGTCATACATGTCGGCGATCGGCCATTTGGCTCCCCGGTCCTTTCCCATCCTGCGCTTGAAGTAGCTCTTGATCATGTCGCCGAGAAGAGCGCCGGCAGCCAGGGAGCAGATGGTTACAAGGGTGTGTTTCGGCAGGAAATCCAGCTGGAAGCAGTCAACCAGAAATATCTGGACAAGACCGAAGATGATACCGACAATAATACCGCCGATCAGTCCGCGCCATGTTTTTCCGTCGCCGAGGATCCGGCGTCCGTCTTTTGCACATCTGCCGAAGTCTACCGGCGTTCCTCCGCCGAGTAAAGCGGCGGCAGGATTTGGAATGTAGGCCGGGATCATGATCCAGACTGCCCAGAGGCATGCCATTGCGGCTGTCATCAGAAGTTCCATACTCAAACTCTCACTCTCATTCTTTTATAGTTACACGCGAATTAGTATAATACTTCTATTTCAAGGGAGTTAACCATGACGCTCGTAAAGAAAACCAAAAGCCTGTGCCCCGTCTGTGGTAAATTGCTTGACGCGGAGATTACTGAAAAGGACGGCGCAATATGGATATGCCGGACCTGTCCTGAACACGGGTATGCAGAGACCCTCTACTGGTCGGATGCTGCGATGTACCGGAGGTTTGACACGTATGACCGCGTCGGCAGAGGCGTCGAAAACCCGAATGTGACGCTTTCCGGCGAGTGTACGACCCGCTGCGGGCTGTGTGCGAATCATAAATCCGGCACGCTTCTTGCAAATATCGACGTGACGAACCGATGCAATCTGAAGTGCGAGTTCTGTTTTGCCAATGCAAAAGCATGCGGGTATGTGTATGAACCGACCTTCGATGAGATCGCCTCGATGCTGGCGCTTCTCAGGAACGAAAAACCGGTCCCGTGTCCGGCAGTTCAGTTTTCCGGCGGAGAGCCGACGATGCGAGATGACCTGGCGGAGCTCATCAAAAAAGCCAGGGAACTTGGATTCAGTCAGGTGCAGATGGCTTCAAACGGGGTCAAGCTTGCCCAGAATCCCGAGCTGGCAAAGACGCTTCGTCAGGCAGGACTTTCGACGGTGTATCTCCACTTTGACGGTATTTCCAAAGAGACGAACCCTCTTCTGGAAAAGACCAGTCTTCCGGCGATCGAGAACTGCCGGAAAGCCGGTCTGGGCGTAGTGCTTGTCCCGACGATCATTCACGGGCAGAACGATCATGAGATCGGGGGCATCATCCAGTTTGCCGCGAAGAATGTCGATATCGTCCGCGGGATCAACTTCCAGCCCGTCGCTTTCACCGGCGCGGCAAAAGCGGATGATGTGCAGCGTGAACGGGTCACGATCCCTGATATCACCCGGTGTGTCGAGGAACAGATGGGCGGGCAGCTGAAGTCTTCCGATTTCTATCCGATCCCGTCGGTAATGACGATCTGTGATCTGATCGAGGCATATACCGGAAAGCCCCAGATCATGTTCTGCGCCCATCCTCACTGCGGGGCGGCCACCTACGGATTTATCAACGATGACGGGGATATCGTCCCGATCACGCGGTTTGTCGATGTGGATAAGTTCTTTGCCGAGGCAAATCTGATGGCGGAGAAGTTCAAGACCGCCGGCAAGACCGGGAAGTATCTGGCGATGGCGTCGGGTCTTGGCAGGATCAACAAGGCTCTTACAAAAGAAGAGGTCGAGGGGATCAGGATCGATCTGAAGAAACTGATCTACGATGCTCTCGTCAAACATGATTACGAGTCGCTTGGCAAGTTCCATGAAAAAGCGCTCTTTATCGGGACGATGCATTTCATGGACGCCTTCAACTATGACACCGACCGTGTTTCCCGGTGCTGTATCCATTATGCGACGCCGGACGGCAGACTGATTCCGTTCTGTACATATAACAGCGGGCCGACGTATCGGGAAGAGGTCTGGAAGAAGGGCGCAAAGCCGTTGAACGAGTAAGGTGGGCTGATGGGGTTTTGGAACCGTGAGGGTGTCTCCCCCTCGGGAACACTTTTTTCCTGGGATGAGCTTTCCCGTATTTCACGAAAAGGCGCACTGCTTTCTGCTCTGAAAGAAAAAGGTCAGCTGTATTCTCCGGAAGATCTGGAGCTGATGCTTAACCGTTATGCAAAAAAGCTTGAGAATGTGCCCAAAGACTACGGCGATTCTCTGCTGTATTATGCCCGGATCCAGATCGTCGACGGGTATCACCGGATGATGACCGATGAGCTGAGCGAGATCCGGGGGGCCGTTCCCCTTGCTTCTTCATGGAAGAAGTTCACGGCGGATGCAAAGGCGGCGGCATCGAAAGGAACGCCCGGTGACCGGCTTCGCTCTCTCAAATATCTGATCGCCGCCTACACGGTTTACATCAGGGAAGAGCCGGTTCACCCGGTCGGTATGCCGTTTCCCGGCGGGTTTTCCGTTGAACTGTATGACGGGGAGTATTACTGCCCGGTCCGCGCTGTCTGGAATGATATCGATGATGCATTCTGTAAATTCTGTCCCGCGATCCAAAGCAGGGAACGCGATCTTCTTTTGTCGAAATCCGAGCGTGATATTGTGACAAAAAAAGAGAAACTCAATAATTATTTTTATAATTTTAAAGGATAACTTTCCTTGACCGGCTTCTGCCCGGTCAACCATATATATTTTAACCAGACGGCACCAACTAACTACTGCAATGAACAGTGGCATCTGCCCGAAATGTGGTTTACCAAAGGAACTCTGTATTTGTGAAGAAGTCGCAAAAGAACAGCAGCGTATAAGTGTTAAAGTCAGCAAGAGACGGTACGGCAAAGAAGTGACGGTTGTCGACGGTCTCGATCCGTACGAGATCGATTTAGAGGATCTGTCCAAGTTTCTCAAAGGCCGGCTTGCATGCGGAGGCACCGTGAAGGAAAACTCTATTGAGCTTCAGGGAAATCATCGTGACAGAGTAAAAACTCTTCTGACGTCACGCGGATACAGTCTCGAAAATATCAATTAACCATATCCAATATTTTTCATCCGCTCTTTTTTCTGTAGAGAAACGGCCTTAAAAAAAATAGTTAGCTTTCGATGAATTCCTTGATCTTCTGATACAGGAACTCATTTACTTTTTCGATCTCTTCTTTGCTGCCCCGGAATGCCAGGAGTTCACGTTCGTCGTTGACCATGTTGGCATAGTTCAGCGGGCGGGTGACTCTGACAAGTTCGACGTTGAATTTCAGCGCCGCGTCGCGAATGACCGTTCTTGGAGTGCCCGGGGGGATAACTAAATCAAATTCTTCGTCTGCCATATTACTTACCTATCTTTTGGCGTTTTGCCATTATACAATGTCCGCCCCGGACCCCGCCGATCGGGCATTTTGGATTGCCGATACTGTTCATACACCGTCCCATCAGCGCTGCTCCGCGGGCGAGTCCGTCGTCGACGAAGACGAGGTGATCGACAGCATCGTCATAGATGCCGCGCTCTATCACGCCTTCAAGGATGTACTGGGGTTTGTTTCCGGAGATGATCGCACGGCCGGTGAATCCGATCGAGCTGTTTTTCGGGAGGAAATTTCGTTTGATACAGAGGTCGATGATCTTGAGCGCGACGTTTGCACAGACCCGGTCGCTCACTTCCCGGACGACCTCCTTATTTTCGTTTTTGGCAATGTCGGCTCCGATGGATTCCAGGTCGGCTGTCCGATCACCGTTCACGCCGATATCGACGCCTATCAAAACGATGCCCGAATCTTCGGCGACATCGGCGCAGACGGGAACTTTTCCGAAATGCGTGCGGTCACGCGGAACTTCGGTGACGTCGATGATCTCCATGCAGCGTTCGACGTAGGGCAGTGCTTTTTTCGTAGCACGGGTCGAGGAGGGTTTGCATTTTTCGCCGAACAGGTCGAGCGCGGTTCCTTTCTTTTTATCGACGAGACCTGTTCCTCTGATGATCGCATCTGGTATGGCGCCGGCGAGGCCGCAGAAGTTTCCGATGGTTTTTGCAAACGGATTTTCCGCTTTGGAATCGACATCGCTGGTGATACGGCCGTCAAGCGTTGTTCCAAAGTCCATGGAGATGCAGGGGTTTCTGAAGTCGACGCCTGTCCATTTGGCGCCCTCTTTTATTCCTGCCATTGCGAGTTCCCCCTCCATCTCGTTTGCGACCATCTCGACACCGGTGGATCCGATCGGGGGCATTACGCCGGCGATTGCTCCGGTGAAAACGAGCCGGTCGGCATAGGAAAAGTCTCTGAGTTTTTTCGGCAGGCTGTTGATCCCCATCGGGGGGGTCATCTTTTTTGGCGGGACGCCGGCGAGCAGGCATCCGTTTGCGAGTGCCTTGACGAACTCGCCGACCTGATCGGGCGAGTCCATTGCGGCAACGACGCCTGTACTTCTGACAACGAAGTCGAGTTCATCCTTGATGCTCAGATCTGCATCTTTGTGGCATTTGATCAGCGTGTCTTTGACAAGTTCGGTGACGGATTCCCGTGTGAGTTCCGTTCCGTCAAGGGTGGCTCCAAAGACTTCTTCTCCGTTTTTTGGTTTTCGAACGTCCCTGCTCATGGAAACGGTTTTGTTGATGATATAGGATTTTCCGGTATCAAGGTTCGTACCTGTCAGGATGCATTTGGTGGTGGTGTTTCCCATCTCTACGGATGCGACGATGAAATAAGGATTGGACTTGTATTCGGGCACCTGCATTCCTGCCCCGTGACCTGTCGAGGGCGGCGGTACACTCTCAACGATCCAGGGTTTCTTTGCAGCGAACCGGTCAAAAAAACCTGCCGACATAATACACTGAATCTGTATGCAATGGGGAAATAGGTTTCGTTATTGATTGGCTGGGTAAAAAAGAGGGTTATTCAAGTTCGTCGAAGACCAGTTCATAGATCCAGTCTTCAAGCATTTTGCAGTGTTCGACGGTACACTCCTCATCACAGGCTACACACGGAACGATGCAGTCTCCTGCCATCAGAAGGCTGGGGTCGACAGCCTGGGAGGTGTGGACAACGGTAATGAGATACGTTCGTGTCCCGTCCTTTTTGGTTTCTTCCCGGGCTATAAGGCCTGCATCCTCAAGTTTTTTGAGGATGCGCGAACATGTGCGGCTGTCCACCTCGATAGCTTTCCAGAGGTCACTCTGCAGAACACCTTTGGGATGCTCTTTGAGATAGGCAAATGTTTTTTCGTCCGCTTCGTTTAGTTCAGTTTCTCTGGACATATTCAGTTCAGCGGAGAGATGGTGAGGATGTTGTTTCCGCGGATGACGACGGTGCCGATGTTTCTTCGGCCGTTTGCGGTGATCTCGACGGTCTCTTCGAGGTGAAGGTTGAGATACTCGTCCATTGCGACGAGCCGGCCCTCGAATTTACATCCTTCATCTTTTATCTCCACGGAAATTTTTGAGTCAACGAGCGAGTTGACTTTTTTTATCGGAAGGACAATGCTGGATACCATATCTCTAAGTGTTAGTTATATGACGTAATTAATCTGTTCTTTTGTGACAAGGCATGCCTAAAGGATCAGGGATCTTACGGTCGGAAGGCTGCGGAGTTTCTGAATCGCTTCTGCCGGGATCACGCCGTCGATTATGATGACAAGGCGCGGTGTTTCGACCACGTAGGGGTCGGTGACGAAGATCTGCCGGAGCGTGAGGTCGTAGGAGGCAAGGACGTCAACTGCCGAGGAGACGATGTTTTTGTCGCCGGCATTGTTCGGGAGGATGGTGATCACGGAAAGGCCGAGGTTTTTGGCAACGTCCGTCAGGTCGGGGGTGACGCGCAGACGGGAAAAGAGGGACTGCAGTTCATCGATTTCGATGATCCGGCGAAGGGTGGCGTCCACGACCCGCCTGTCGACTTTTATGACTCGGGAAAGGGCGGATGCCGATATTTCTATGCCGTTTACTATGGTTTTTCCTTCGGGAGAGACGCCAAACCCGTTTTCAAGAAGAAAACGGACGACTCTCTGCTGCGAGGGGGAGTCCTGGAACTGATCAAGTATTTTCCGCCACATTGTATCTTTGTGTCTATCACGGAATACATATATACGCTTCCCTGGATTTTTGTACAGAGGTGACCCGGATCTCTGTGTAAATCCAGCAGATTTATTTACTTGACTGACCCACATGTATAGGTCGCACAGTGCGAGGGTAGCCAAGCCAGGTCAACGGCGCTAGCTTGAGGGGCTAGTCTAGTAGTAGTTCTTGGGTTCGAATCCCATCCCTCGCATATGGATGTGATGTTTTTGCATTCAGATTTCTTTTGATTCGTTTTGTACATTTTTGTTCGGAGGTTTACCTCCGTCAGATTTCCATCTTCGACTATTTCTTCCAGCTGTTTTTCTTTGACATTTTCATAAAAGAAACCGCGATTGGTTGTCAGGTTTCTGCATATCCTTTAATACTTCGCCGGATACCTTATTACCAGGAACAAAAGAGCCATGGCAGAAAATCCGAAGGAGGTTTCCGACAGACCCGTTATCGGCCTTGAGAAAGAGCTCCAGGAAATCAATGAGGCCGTTGAACGGTTTGGGGACGGGGTGCCGGCGCACATAGCGATCGTTTCCGAACCGCTTGGCGGCAGGACAACGATCGCCAATGAGATCCGGCGCCTTTACGGCGAAAGGGTCACCTATCTTCCGCTGAAGTTCGTGATGTCACCCTCCTCCCTCCCGGATTTTTCTGCCAGTCCGGGGGATATTATCCTGATAGACAACTGCCGTCTGCTTGCAACGCGGAGGATCGGCGGTTTCGATGTGCTTGATGCATTTTTGCTTGCCCTGATCTCTTCAAAGAAACTCTTTATCACGACATGGAATATGTACAGCTGGCAGTATCTTTCGGCAGTGATGAACATCGAGGCATATTTCTCGACCGTTATCGTTCTTGCGAGGATGGACGCGCCCGATCTCAAACAGGTGATCATGTCCAGGTATAAGCCCGGGGAGATCCGGTTTATCAACGACGGGGTTGCTGAGCGCTCGATGTTTTTCTCTCTGGTCCATAAACAGGTCCGTTTGCCGCTGAAGGGTGCTGAAGTATCAATTCCCTGGATAAAACTGAACTTTACTCTCATGCTTCGCCGGCTTCCCAGAAAAAAACGCATCCAGATATCCATTGAGGACTTGATATTTGAAAAGATCAACAGGATCTCCCGGGGAAATCCGGGTGTGGCCGTCCATCTGTGGGAGGCGAGCCTGGAAGATAATGTTATTTCGCTGAATGCTATCACCGAGACCGTCTATTCCATCAATCTCGATACCAGTGAATCATTCATCCTCACGATCATTTTGTCGATGAAATCCCTGCAGGAGGATGATCTGATCGCGATCGTCGGGTCGGAGATGGATATCCGGCGTGTGCTCTACCGTCTTGTCTGTGAGGGGCTTGTGAGGAATGATGACGGGTATTACAGTATTCCGGCGTTTGCACTTGAGCCGGTTGCCGAGTACCTGAAAAAGACCAGGAGACTGTGGTGATCATGGCTGATACGCTGCTTACAAATGTTACAACGGGTGTCGTCACCGAACTCCCGTTTAAGACCCTCGACCTGAATCTTGTTCTCTATATTGTATTCATCATCGTCTTTGCTTATGTCCTGAACCGGCTGCTCGGTTTTGTTCTGACCCATATCTCGGAACGGATGGGCTGGCACCGGACCACGGTGACCATGGTGATCCCGCTTCTGAAGCTTATCGTTTCGGTGACCGCCCTTTATTACATCATAATTGCCGTTATCGAGCCTTCGCTGACCCAATTGATCGCCTTTTCGGGTCTCTTCGGCGCTGCTGTCGGTTTTGGTTTGAAGGATGTTTTTGCCGATATCATCGGGGGGATCGTCATCATCTTTGAAAAACCCTACCAGATCGGCGACAAGGTATCCATCGGAGGTACGTATGGGGAGGTGAAAAACATCGGGATCCGTTCTACCCGTTTGCAGACCCCTGATGATGAACAGGTCTCGATCCCGAATGTTACGGTATTCAGTCAGCCGGTGACCAGCGGGAATGCGGGGGATCTTGCTATGATGATAGTCATCGATCTCTATATCCATCCGGAATCCGATGCAGAGATGGCTATGAAGATCCTTAAAGAAGCGTTGGTCACATCAAAATATGTGATCATCTCGAAAAAATATACTTATACCGTGCTTCTTGAGGATTTCCCGTTCTACATGCGTGTCCGGGCAAAGGGGTATGTCAATGATCTCCGGCTCGAGTTCGAGTTTAAATCGGAAGTTACCCGGCGGGCGTGGTCGGAGTTCAGAATAGCAGGGATCCGGCCGCCGTCGTTTGTTCCCGCTGCGGGGGATCAGGGTCATCTGCCGGGTGAAGCTGCGGCATAATTTGATTTTCAGGCAGTCGTCATAACCATTTCACAAAACTCGGCATCCAGTCCCCCATCTGATAACGACCGTACTCAAAAATACTGCTGTCCATCAGCTGTCAGAAAAAAGGAGACGGGTTATTTCATTTTCCTGTGACGTTATCCTTCTCCAGATACGAACGGATCCGATCACCCACATTCTTTCTGAGGTTCCCGTAAAAGACCGCATAGTCGTACATGTGGTAGACACCTTCCGGGAAGGTGACACTGGTCGCCGGTAATTCTTCCGGATTGGAAATATTCGTTATCACCAACGCGTTGTGTATGATTTGAGCTGCTGCAAAGTTCGGGTATCTGTCCGGATTTTTTGGATGCTCATGTTTAAAGAACACTGCTTCTATATTTTCCGAAGCAGGTACAAACGTGGTATCGGTTGTCCAACTCAGAGGATTTACCACAAACGTTCCGGGAATGATCGTTGGCCCCTCCTTTTCCTTGTCATCTGCATCGGATATCGTATTATATGTGATAAAACATTCCGTTTCCGTTGCAGATTCACAGATTTTCATCAGGGGATTTTGTTCGAGATCCGACGGTGTGATCGAATACCCGATAACATACGCCGCTACAAGTCTCTTCAGGGATCCTGCATCGCCGGTCAGGAGCTCTCCTGCTTTTGAGAGTTCAACGACCCTGACCGATCCCTGACTGTGGGCCGCGAGAATAATGGGGCGTTCGCCTTTGTTGAAATGTTTCAGAAAATAGTCAAATGCACGGATGAGGTCCTGCTGTCCCAGATCAAAGATAGGTTTTGCCTCGGTCAGCATCAAAGGATTTATTTTTACATTGTTCTGCCGGTAAAACGGTGCGTAAATATTTGCCTGCCCGTCGAATATGCTGGCCTGTTCCACGAGTGTCCAGTGCGCTTTCTCCCGTAATGCCGCATTGCTGATATCCATCAGATAGGTCACATTGTCGGAGAGAATGGTAGGATACACCCAGAACACATCGACCGGCTGTTTTTCCCTGCTGAAGTGTGCGGGCATTACAAGCCAGCTGTCGGGATTTGTATAATTCGGAGAGGCGGGGACATCCGTATCCGGATCAAAGGCAGGCAGTGTTCTCGGAATTCCTAACTCCCGGCCTCGCAAATCATCCAGTGTGAGTTTTCCTCCTTGGTTTACGGTCATAATCTGTTTATATGTCCAAGAAATGCATATTATTTTTGATTTGGGGTAGCTATTACCTCGCATTCTTTTGTTTTCAGAGTCTTGATCTATGATTTATCATCTTCGTCTTAGCGTATCTGCTGATTTTTATGAAAAATACGTAAAAAAAGGTGAGAGTGTTATTTTTATTTCCGGTCTGTATTCGGTCCGGCAAAGTAGAACACGCCTCTTTTTCCCCTCTGGATATGGACCGTTCCCTCTTCAAGAAGGCCGGAGAGGTATTTGGCCACTTCATGATGATGTAATCCGGTCATGGATGCGAGATCTTCGACCGTCGAAGGCCGGATGCGGAGAGTTTTCAGGATCTGTTCATGCGTGCTTTCTCCGGCTCTGCAGACATCGGGCTGCTCACAGCAGACTCCTGCCACATCTACAGGGATCTTGAGTTCGGCAAAGTATTTCCTGATATTTTCCAGCTCGTCCGGATCCGGGGCCGTGACCCAGTCCTCTGCCGCCGGCCGGTCGAGCGTGTTCAGCTGGATGCGTGCAGGTTGGATTTTATCTATAACGTCTCGAAGTGATGCCAGTTCTTCTAAGCTGGTGTTCAGATCCGGTATGAGGAAGATCTCCAGCCAGATCTCACCATGGAATTCCTTTCGAAACTCCAGTATGTCACTGATGATCGTTTTTATTAAGAGGCAGGTATCTGGGCGATGGATTTTTTCAAACGTTTCCTGCGATGTGCTGGTCAGGGTAGGGATAACCAGATCCGCCTGGGATAAATCCGCAGCGACCTCCTTATTCCCCAGCAGGCTCCCGTTCGTGAGAACGGCGACTTTATATTCAGGATAGGCAGTTTTCAGGTGTCTGATGATCCGTCCGATCGAGAGGGAGAGGGTCGGTTCACCGGATCCGGCAAATGTTATGTAATCCAAAGTAGGTCTTTCTCTGAGGACTGTATCCAGCTGGGAGATCACCTCTTCAGTTGGAAAAAACTCGGCCCTTTTTGTCGTGATATGGGTGGTCGCTCCGCATTCACAGTAGACACAGTCATATGAACAGGTCTTGAAGGGCAGAAGATCGATCCCAAGTGACCTTCCGAGTCTGCGGGACATGACCGGCCCGAAGATATGGTTTTCTGTCATTTCAATCCCCCGTATCTGTGCCAAGGGGCGTTTTTCGTCATTGGTATCTCATTTAGTGCTAAAAGATAATAATAGAATTTTTTGAGGGTCGTGCTGATAGTTTGTCTCATCGTTTTGTCTATCACCTGCAGCGTTCATTTATCTGAATCGTTCATCAGCCCTGGCCGACCCTGCGTTACCGGCGGTCTGATCGAGCCATCCTGCTTTTGCATCGGAAAACGCATCGAATGCCGGCACATAGGGTTTTATATCCAGCAGAGGTGTTCCGTCAAGAAGATCGACATTCTCTATTATCAGGACGTTTTCCTCGACCGCGATCAGTCTGACGATCGAGATTCCGATCGCATTCGGGCGTTTCGGCGCGCGTGTTGCAAAAACACCGTGCCGGGCAGTGTCCAGAAACGGCGTGACTTCGAGGGAGTATCCTTTCGATCTGTGAAATGCATAGATGAGGATTATGTGGGAGAATCCTTTCAGATCGGCAAGGCCGGCTGTCAGATCAGGACGCAGAGCGATGGTCCCGCGCACGCCTTTTGCTCCGGCCGGCTGGATCGGCATCCCTGCTGTATCGGTAAAGGGTGACCGAACGATCCCTATCGGCGTGTATCTGAATGAATCCGCCTGGCATACGGTAGAACCCATCTCCTCCTCATCTTTGTTCGCGGTTTTATCCATAGTGTCTGCTTTCATTTTATTTTTTAGATTATATGCGTTTTTCGGGGTTTGTAAAGGCCAGCAGTTTCACTCCTGTGATCTGTTTGAATGACGCTCCCTGTCCGACAGCGGCGAGAACACTTTTCCCGTCGATGACACGGGATCCTGCGATAATATCCGCCCCATGCTCAAACATAACCGGAGAAAGCGGCGTCGTCGGACCCAGAACAATGACCAGAGCATTCGGATCACAAAGGTCCAGGAGGCCGTCCATCGTATGATTTACCAGAGAACTCCCGGTGATCCCTACGACATCTGCACGAGGAATGATCTCAGCAGCTGCCTCTTTAGGATACTCATCTTCCCCGGGGTGTATCTCAAGGACCTGAAGGTTTCCGACGCGTTCCCGGAGTTTTTGAATAAACGGAAAATGCCCGACAAGCGCTACCGTTTTTCCTGCGCCTTTTTCCATCAGCAGATCCGCCGCGTTTATCTCCGCCGCATTTTGTTCATTCACTTCCAGAAGCGAGTTGATGGCGGCAACGCCGATTCCTGCTTCCAGGGGATTTTTCGAGAGAGCGTATCCGGCCAGCTCCTGAGCACTTTTCTCATGAAGATGTCCCGCATCGCGGACAACGATTGTGTGGTCGTGGACCTCCTCGCCGATAATCGTTGCAGCAAGGCCGCAGTGTGTACTGCAGACGGCTGTCCAGTGCGCTCCGATACAGACGGATCGGACGGGTACTGGTTTTTCCGGCAGATCTGCAAGCAGATCTTCAATAATACTGTTTTTGCTCATGTGATCCGTTCCTTTGCATGCAGAGTTTTTCTCTCTGCAGAGGGCAGTATGATTACGATACGATAGTTTAAATTACTTGTGCGCATATGTGTAAAATAATATTGAGGTTATATCTATCATGAAAGTATGTATTACAGCACAGGGTGCACTACTCGAGTCCAAAGTCGAAAACAGGTTTGGCCGGGCTCCGTATTTCATTATCGCAGACACTGAAACAGGATCGTTTGAAGCAGTTGTAAATCCGTTTGCCGACGGATCCGGCGGTGTGGGTCCAAAAGCCGCCAACTTGATCATAGAACATCAGGCCGGAGCTCTCATCAGTGGTCTTTTAGGGGGAAATGCAAAGGCCGTTTTAGATATGGCTGGTGTAGAACAGTTTGTCTATCAAGCTGGCGGAACGGTAAGCGATGCTCTGGACGCGTTCAAAAAGAACACGCTTGATCGGGTGAAATAACGCCCGCAGACCGATGAGATTGATTATCAATTCATTACATAATAATGAGTAAGAGTATGAAATTAGCAATAGCCAGTGGAAAAGGGGGGACCGGGAAGAGTATGACGGCCGCTAATCTTGCCTTCACCCTTGCATCGGATCGCTTGGTCAGTCTCGTTGATTGTGATGTGGAGGAACCTAATCTTCATCTTTTCTTTCCTTCCAAAACCACACCGCGTGACGTAACGCTGCCGATACCGGTGATCGATGAATCTGTCTGTACCTATTGTGGAAAGTGCGGAGAGTTCTGCCGGTACGGCGCTATCTCCGTACTGCCGAAAAAAATTCTTTTTTTTGCTGATCTCTGCCATTCCTGCGGCGGATGCACTCTTCTGTGTCCGGAGCATGCGATCCATGAAGTACCAAAACGGATCGGAACGCTCTCTGTCTCCACGCCGCTTCCCGGCCTGAAGCTGGTGACTGGCACGCTGGATTCGGGCAGCCCACTCGCCGTGCCCATTATCCACGCGGTAAAACTTGAGGCTGAATCGGATCCTCTCGTTATTCTGGACACGGCTCCTGGAACATCCTGTCCGGTTGTCGAGGCTCTTGAAGGATGCGATGCCTGTATCCTTGTTACCGAGTCAACGCCGTTTGGCCTGCATGATCTCGAACTTGCGGTTGATGTGACAAAACGTCTCGGGATCCCGGCGGCAGTTATCATCAACCGGAGTGACGGAAAGGATGAGGAGACACTCAGGTTCTGTGAACAGCAGGATCTTCCTGTTCTGCTGACGATCCCGTTCAGCCGTGAGATCGCTGCCGTTCAAAGCAGGGGCGATCTGCTCTGCCGGGCATATCCCGAGTGGCAGAAGGCGTTTCGTTTGGTCTTTTCCAAGGCTGAATCGCTTATGGAGGCAAAGTCATGATCAGGATAGCTGTTGTCAGCGGAAAGGGAGGCACAGGAAAGACGATGATAACCGCGGCCCTTTCCTGTCTTCTGAAAGGATCTCTCGTGCTTGCGGATTGTGATGTGGATGCTGCCAATCTTTCGCTTGTTCTCTCCCCCCGGCTGATCAGAACGGATCCGTTCATGGGAATGAAGGCGGCGGTGATCGACCCAGATCTCTGTACAGAGTGCGGGGCGTGTCGTGAGCACTGTCGTTTTGATGCTGTTGAGATAGATGACGGAGCCTACCAGATCAATCCTTCGCGGTGTGAGGGGTGTGCGGTCTGTACGCTCGTCTGTCCTGCTGATGCCGTGACAATGCAGCCCAGACAGACGGGCGTGATCATGTATTCGGAGGTCGATCGGGGTCATCTGGTCCATGCACGTCTCGTACCGGGTGCAGGGAACTCCGGCCTTCTCGTCCATGCAGTGAAAAAAACCGCCTTACAGGAGGACGGGGATGCCGAGAAGTTCCTCGTTGACGGACCGCCCGGGACCGGATGTCCTTTGATCTCGTCGGTGAGCGGTATGAACGCCGTGATCGTGGTCACCGAACCGAGCGTGTCGGGTCTTCATGATATGAAACGGGTCATCACCGTCTGCCGGCAGTTCCGGGTGAAGATCTTTGTCGTTATCAACCGGTATGATCTTGATGTAACGAAGACGGAGGAGACCGAGGCTTACTGTCTTGAGGAGTCAATCCCACTTATTGGGAAGATTCCCTTTGATCCGGCAGTGATATCAGCCGTTCGTGCCGGTGTTCCGGTAACGGATCAAGGTCAAGGTCCTGCGTCTCTCTCGATCTGCGGGATAGCGGATACCCTTGAAAAGGAGTTGGTAAATCTTGCCGCCCGGTAATGAAAATGATGAGTGCCGGGGAAGAAGAGGCCGCCCGCGGAGAAATCGGGGGATGTATGATTCGATACATGGCCGGTGTTATGCTCCCCAGTGTAATATCCATGAAAACACTGAAGTGGTGTATCTCTTCCCTGAGGAGATTGCCGCGCTTGACCTGATCGATATCCAGCAGCTTGATCAGGAGGAGGCAGCGCTTCGTATCGGTGTCTCCAGAAAAACCATCTGGCGTGATGTACATGAAGGGCGGCGTAAAATGGCCGATGCCATAATTCATGGAAAAGTGATCGTGATGAAGGAGTGTTCGGATCGGGGGAACGGTGCATGCCCAAAGCTGAATCTGACCATGTGTCCGAAGACGGACGGGGGGGTTTGCCCCCGTCCCTCCGGCGTGTCCGATCAGACGGATGATTCCCGACCTGATGCCTGAACCATATTTGCCGCAATAAATATCTTTATTTATTTTTACGCATATGAGTACATATGGTGCTGTAAACAGCATCAGGGAAGAAATTTTATGCCAGGATTAGATGGAACAGGACCCCGAGCAATGGGGTCAATGACTGGACGGGGCTTTGGGAAATGCCGGGGAACCGGACAGACAGAAGGTGTCATGTCAATGGAACAGGCACTTTGCGGTGCAGTGAAGCCGGGAGAATATCAGACTCAGTCTGCAGCGAAGGCACCTTTCTATGGTGCCGGTCGTGGCGGTATTCCGTGCGGCTGTGGGAACGGACGAAGATTCGGCGGCGGCAGAGGCTGCCGCAGGGATTAATCCCTTTTTTTAATACCATTTATCCTACCTGTCAAAGACGTATTTGTCTGTGCGGTAAGGATTTTTTAATCGAACAGCGCCGAACTCTATTGAAACTTTTGTAAAAAAAGGGTTTGCTTAGTTCTTTACAGGTTTTTGTCCTGCAAGATAATCATCGAACCATTCGGCCTTTGGGTTTGTTGGAAACGTCATGAACTTCCCGATATCATCATCATCTGCTGCCTGATGATACCTCATGAAGACATTCTCATCATCCTTCCCAACCACCTCGACTTTTCCGGTCGAATGGGACATGATGAGCCGTGCCCGTTTTGCAAGGCCGGAGCAGTTTTTCCAGGACTCCTGCAGGATATCATATGAGGTCTCGACCGGAAGCTGGAACAGACCGTTGCCGGTTGCAGGTCTGCACTGGAAGACATAGTAGGGTGAGATCCCTGCAAAGGAGAGTTTTCGAAACAGTGTCGTCAGCGTTTCCGGATCACTGTTGATCCCGTTCAGGATGGGCGTCTGGTTGACAACAATAACGCCGGATTTCTGCAGAGCTTCTGCGGCCTCGATCGACACCTCCGTGATCTCGTTTGGGTGGTTGAAGTGCGCCATCAGATAGATGCGCTTCTCCGGCGTGCTGTACCGGGAGAGAACGAACAGGAGTTCCGGATCATTGAGGATACGGTATGGATCGTATGCCAGCATTTTACTCCCGATCCGGATGATGTTCACGTGCGGGATCTCGCGGAGTTCACGGAGAACGGATTCGAGATGCCGGGTGTCCAGCGTCAGGGGATCCCCGCCGGTCAGAAGGACATTGGTGATCTCCTTGTGTTCCCGGATATACTCAAGATTTTCGGATACGTCTCTCACGGTCTCGCGTTCGCAGGACATAAAAAGGCGTTTTCGAAAACAAAAACGGCAGATGCCGCCGCAGACATCGGTCAAAAGCAGAAGGCCGGTCTGATCGTATTTATGCTGCAGGCCGGGTTTTTTGGTATAATCTTTTTCACAGGAAGGGTCATCTGATCCGCCGGATTCAAGTTCACGGGGATCGGGAACGATGATAGCTTTGATCGGGTCCCTCCGGTCTTTCCAGTCGATCAGGGACAGGTAATAGTCGTTTGCCCGAAACGGGAACACGTCGGTCACTCTCTCCATCATCTCCCGTTCTTTAGGAGCAAGCCCGACAAGATTGTCAAGCGCAGAAATCGATGTAATGTACTTTGGTTTCATTGTATCCCTCGTTTGCTGGGGTAATCTGCCCAAAGGGGGCAAACTTAATCTGTGCAAAAAGACCGGTCACATTGCCGTTAAACAGAAGATCTTAGTGACCTGATGCACAATTCTTTAAACACTTTTCTCTTGGTCATTATCATATAAACCCTTTCCGTATTTTTATCTTTATATGGGGAAACCTGCTGAAATTTGGTTGAATGTTTTCAGATATGTGGTTATATCTGCAAAAAATTGGGAGAATTTCGGAGATATGGTCTAAAGTTTTTTGTACCAGGTGTTCATGCTCTCTATCGATCCGCTGATGTTGGTGTTGTTTGGCAGCATCCCGCCGAAACGGTATCCTGCACCAGCAAAAACAGCGTTCATAGGGAGTGAGGCCGATCTGGCAATAGTATATGCGGTGATGATTCCTTCTCTTCTCATTGTCTTTTCCATCTCTTCAAGAAGGATCCCTGCAAAACTGCGCCCTCTGTAATGAGGGTCAACTGCAAAATCCGTCATCTCCGCCGTCAGACTCTCTTTATCGACCTCACAGGATGATGCAGCTGCAATTTTGTCTCCCTCTTTTATCAAAAAATAGCGTACGTTATCCTGCATGTTGGTTCTGATGTACTCCGGATCGGAGATGGGAAAGGGATAGGTGGGGAAGACTTTACGGAACAGATCTGCGAGTTTCTCGGTATCTTCTGTTCGTGCCGGCCGAAGGGTGAACCCATTAGGCAGAGATCCCCTTTCCTTTCGTCCGGTATGTTCCAGCGCTGCTGCACGTATCTCGGTAAGTTCCGTTGCATTTGCTGTTTTTCTTCGCTCGGGATCAAAGTACTTGGCCATAAATACCGCCTCTTCTTTACCCTGAAAAAAGGAGGGGATGGATGCTTCGACGACGTAACCGGCACTGGCAAACATATCCGCCGATGATGCGGGCACTTTCCCGAATATTTTGGTGTAATTTTCACGCTTGGCCAGATCGTCAGCAAATCCGATGATTCCCGGGAGATCATTTTCTGCAAGTGTCATGATATATATGCGGTTATTGAATCGACCGTGTTGGAGTATGCTGTTTCCATACTTCATAACTGAGTCAGAGGCTTTCATCATCTCTCCTTTCAATCCGTTCATTATTCTCCGGAATCAGGGTCGTCGTCTCGTCATAATCGGCGAGAAGTCTCGCGACCCCGACGACCTTGGATTCATCGGCATGTTCGATGTCCAGCTGGAGTTTGCAGGCATCACAGTTTTCATCGCAAAGGATCCGATCATAGTGTGCAGGTTCCTGATAGGTGCAGATTATCCCTTCATAATTTCGGAGCACGACTTTGTTCACCGACCAGGTCAGTAGGTAATTTGGGGAAACCGGGATCTTCCCTCCGCCTCCAGGCGCATCGACCACATAGCGCGGAACGGCAAATCCGCTGGTATGTCCGGTCAGACTCTCCATGATCTCGATCCCTTTGGATATGGGGGTCCTGAAATGACTGATTCCTTCAGAAAGATCACACTGATAAAGATAATACGGGCGTATCCGGTTCTTCACCAGCTGATGGACGAGTTCTTTCATGATGATCGGGCAGTCATTTATCCGTGCAAGAAGAACCGACTGGTTTCCAAGCGGAATACCGGCATCGGCAAGTTTGGCAATGGCTGATTGTGCCGAGTTCGTCATCTCTTTTGGATGATTGAACTGCGTGTTGATCCAGATCGGGTGATGCTTTTTCAGCATACGTACCAGCTCATCGGTGATCCTAAACGGCAGGACCACCGGGACTCTCGTCCCGATACGTATCACCTCAACATGCGGGATAGCGCTAAGTTCGGTCAGTATCCAGTCCAAAACCTCATCACTCAGCATTAACGGATCACCTCCGGAGAGAAGCACGTCACGGATATGGGAATTCTCCCGTATGTAGGCTATACCCTCCTGAATTTTTTCACGGTCAGGAATCGAGTCTAAGTCGCCGACTTTTCGTTTCCTTGTGCAGTGTCTGCAGTACATGGCACAGGTATTACTGATAAGAAAAAGGACCCGGTCAGGATATCTGTGGGTAATACACTCGCATGGACTGTCTTTGTCCTCGGAGAGAGGGTCGCTGAGTTCATAATTTTCCACGATGAGTTCTGCAGGGGAGGGAAATGCCTGCCGGAAGATCGGATCGTTTCGATAATCCTCAGTGTCAATAAGAGAGAGGTAGTACGGTGTAATACAGAGAGGAAACTTATCGACGGTTTTTTGGAGTTGACTGCGTTCTTCCGGGTCAAATGTGATCCCCAGGACCTGCTGGACCGTGTCGATGCTTCTGATCGCATGGCGGACCTGCCATTTCCAGTTTTTCCAGTATTCTCGTGTATCTATGCCGGCATATCCTCCCTCGGGAAAGGATCCTGCCTCATTTATCGCCGCACTCCCGCATGCGGTTTTGTCCGCGGACTCTGGCGGCAGTGTCATTTACCTGCCTCCCCCGTCCAAATCGGTCCGGAGTCACTTAATTCATAATGATGATCCATCACCCACTCGGCGACAGGATCTATTCTCAGTTCGTTTCCATGCAGATCAGGCTCTGGCTCATTACTAAGCCTGACAAATGATGTAATGTACAATGAATGCATTTTTTTCTCCTCAAAGCGGTGTTCATATCCACTAAAACGTGGTAAAAATCGGTCTGTGAAAACCAGAACCGTATTGAAATACCAAAAATCACCGGCATACGGCTTCACAGTCCGGTGAACACTTTAACTTTGGGCTCACGCTATAAACCTTTTGCCCTAATTCGATTATAATTAAGTGGAATGTAAAAATAGCTTGAAATTGAGTTCTGAATAAAAACAAAACTGTATTCTGGCAGCTCTTTCGTCACAGATATCCGAAGGCTGAATCGGATATTTGCTGGCAAAAAATTAGACTAAGGGTTCCGGCTGTTTACTCATATCCTCGACCGGCAGTTTGGTGTTTTTCACCAGGATCTGCTGATCTGTTTCGCTCAGTCTTTCCATGATCAGGCGTTTTCCTGCCTGGCTCACTGCATACACCGGTACACCCACCCCTCCTTGTACCAATGCTTTGGACACGGCGGCACGGACATATTTTGATGCACAGGCAAAGACCAGATCCGATGCGGCAACCAGTCTCTCTGCATTCTCTGCGCTTTTGACGCCGGACGTGTGAACGGCGATGATCAGTGCATTCGGATATTTTGTGCGGATCTCCTCTGCGAGTTCATGCTGAAATCCTGCAATCGTAACTGCCGTTTTCGTCCAGCCTTCAGTTTTTGCCCGTGCAAGTCCGGAGAGTACGTCAAGTTTCGCGGTCTCTTTATCGATCACGATACCGCCTGCTTCCTCGATTTTTTTGATAACTTCCGGATACGGAGTCGTCGAGACGAGTCCCGACATCCTTCCGCCGAGACCCTGGACAAGGTCCGGTGTCCGAACGATCACCGTACCGGCTCCGTCTGCGCAGATGACTGCCGCATCCAGCGTCTTCGTCCTTAGACCCGTGCTCATCAGCTCAGATGCGCCGAAGAGAACGAAGGTTTCCTTGTCAAGAACCTGACGATCGTTTGTACACATCCCGAAGTTTTTGATCCGCGACTCGATGTTTTTCTGCACAGATTCCTTCGTGATCGGGTCAACTGGTGTTGCAAACCGTTTTGCAAGCGGACAGAACCGAACCTCCGGCTCTCCTACTTCCACGACCTCTCCGTTCCTTATGACGACCCGCGTCATCCCGACTGCCTCGATAATATGTTCGTCTTTCATTTCCGATGGATAGATATGATATCCGAATCAACATAAATCCAATGAGAGGGTCACGCTACTTTGAACTGGATGCGGCACGCGGAGTTGCCCTCATTCTTATGATCCTGTATCATATCCTCTTCTGTCTGTACTTCTTTAAGACCGGGCTTGCCCCCTGGTTCGATCCGTATACCATGTCGGGTGCGCCGATCGCATTTCTCTTTGTAGTGATCGCCGGCGTCTCCCTCGTTCTCTCTACCGGCCGCGAGACCGCCCCTGTCCGTTCGGCGAAGAAACTCTTTTTCCGCGGTCTCTATCTCCTCTGTTTTGCTGCCGTCATTACGATAGTGACCTGGCTCGTCTATCCTGCGGAAACGGTCGTTTTCGGCATTTTGCATCTCCTTGGCGTTTCCACGATTCTTACCATACCGTTTGTGGTGATGAAAGTCAAACCATACATCCCGCTTGTATTCGGCATAATATGTATCGCCCTTTCTCCGATCGTCTCGCTGCTTCGGGGGCCTGCCTTTTTGATCCCGTTTGGTATCACCTACAATGGATTTGCAACTCTGGATTATGAGCCGCTCATCCCCTGGTTCGGGGTCGTTCTTCTCGGCGTGGCACTCGGATCGGTAGTATATAAAGACGGCATTCGGCATGGGATCCTCACCCGGCTTGGCGAGATGCCGCGGGGATTTGCCCCGCTCTGTTTCATTGGCCGCCACACGCTGATCATCTATCTCGTCCATGTCCCGGTCATCATAGGGGTCCTCTTCCTCCTTGGTCTCGTTAGTCTGTAACGATATTTTCTTTTGTCCAGGAGTAGACGTACATAGCATCATGTCACAGCGAGCCGCAGATGCAGTATTTCAGGCTTTGTTCTCCCTAACGGATATCAGAGCCATTCTCCGGACTACTGCCCCGGATCATTCCCTTGACGAGGACCAGAAGGCAAAAACCGCAAAGGCCCTCGCATCGGTGGAGAAACAGATATCCATACTTAGAGAGGAACTCTTATGAAATGCTGTGATAATATCGATGCACGCATGGTCGATGAGACATCCATCAATCTGGATCCTATCCAGGTTGGAGGCCGTCTTACTCCTGAAGCGATGAAGGCGATGATTGCCTGGGGAGATGGTTACTCGGTCTGTGACAACTGCAGAAAACCGTTCCGCCTGGATTATATCGAAAAACCGCCGCTCAAGGATTTCCATGTGGATGTTGCCGAGTGGCTTGGGATGGCCCAGGCACGCACGATCCCCGGAGCACGCCGCGGATTCCAGCAGGTTGCCGGTACGTATGTGGAAAAAGGCGATCCTGTTCTGATCGGTGCGCTTGCCCACTATACTTCGTATCTGTCCGTCGAACTTCAGAAAGGAATCGTTCGCGAGATCCCCAAAACTGCCGACAATCATATCACCGCTGAGGAAACCGCGAACCGGATCGAGGATGTTGTTCGTGAGTTTGGAACTGCCCCAAAGCTGCTCTATATCGATCATGTGGATTATCAGTTCGGCAACATGCATGATGTAAAAGGCATCGCAAAGGTCGCTCATCAGTATGATATCCCTGTCCTCTGCAATGGAGTCTACACTGTGGGCATCATGCCGGTGAACGGGAAAGAGCTCGGGGTCGACTTCATCGTTGGGTCGGGTCACAAAAGCATGGCTGCTCCGGCTCCTTCGGGAATTCTTGCCGCAACCGAGGAGCGGGCCGATGAGGTCTTCCGCACGACACAGATGGAAGGCGACATCACCGGACGGAAATTCGGTATCAAAGAGGTTGGCATTCTCGGCTGCTCCTTAATGGGTGCTCCGATCGTCGGACTTCTTGCCTCGTTCCCGGCAGTAAAAGCCCGTGTCGAACACTTTGACGAGGAGCTTGCCAACAGTAAGATCGTAGTCGAGGCTCTCAGATCGATAGACGGAACGAAGATCCTTTCCGAGTATCCGAGAAAACACACCCTGACACGCGTGGACACCACCGGTTCCTTTGATCAGGTCGCGCAGACCCACAAGAAGCGGGGTTTCTTCCTCTCCAGCGCTCTTTCCAAAAAAGGGATCACCGGCATCATTCCCGGAGCAACGAAAGTATGGAAGATCAATACCTACGGCATGACCAGAAAACAGGCCGAATATGTGGCAGATGCATATCTTGAGATCGCCGAAACGAATGGTCTGACCATTAACTAAGTATGTTCTTCCATCTGATCGTGACCGATGACTGCAATCTCTGCTGTTCGTACTGCAGGGGAAAGATGTTTGAAGAGGAAGACCCAGCGGGTCACTCTCCGGGAACGATCGATGAAACGATATGTGAAAATCTGGCTTTTCCATTGACGGAACTCTATGCATTTCTTGCGAAGGATCCGGAGGCCGTCCTCACGTTCATCGGCGGCGAACCGCTCATCCGCTCCGATCTGGTTATGGAGATCATGGACCATGCGCCGGTGAAACGGTTCATGCTCCAGACGAACGGGACCCTTCTTGGCAAACTCCCCCCTGAATACACAAACCGGTTTGAGACGATCCTTATCTCCATCGACGGGGACCGGGATCTGACCGACAGACACCGGGGGGAAGGAATGTATGATCTTGTGCTTGGCACCGCAGATCTCATCCGTGCGAACGGTTATCCCGGCGAGCTGATTGCCAGAATGACGGTTGCCGAAGACACGGATATTTTTTCTTCCGTGACCCATCTTGCAGAACATTTCAGCTCGATCCACTGGCAGATGGATGCGGATTTCACCGGGGATTTTTCCCACAGGAAGTTTGCCGCTTGGAGCGAAGGGTACAATACCGGTATCCGCCGGCTCGCTGACGAATGGGTTTCCCGGATCGGTTCGACGGGTGTTGTTCCCAAATGGTATCCGTTTCTTTCGACGACCGAGGACCTTCTGCTCGGCCGATCTTCAAAACTCAGGTGCGGCTCTGGGTATGCAAACTACAGCATAATGACCAACGGACGGATAGCCCCCTGTCCGATCATGGTCGGAATGGCGGATTATTATGCAGGCGATATCAGGGATGCCGATCCGCTCAACCTTCCTGAGATCCCTATTCAGGAACCATGTCTTTCCTGCGACATCTACGGATTCTGCGGAGGACGGTGTCTTTACTCAAACATCGTCAGACCGTGGTGTGATGAGTACCGGCTCGTCTGCGGCACTATCAGGAATCTGCATGACGCTTTGGTCGAAAATCTGCCCGGTATCCAGAGAATGCTGGATGAAGGCAGACTGACGATGGATGCATTTGCCCACACGCGGTATAACGGCTGCGAGATAATACCCTGACATCATGGACCCAATCTTCATCTGTATTTTGATCGGGACCGGCCTTCTTGCCGGGTTCATGTCCGGTCTTTTGGGAGTCGGCGGGGGTTTTTTGTATGCGCCGGTGATGTTTTTCGTCCTTCTTGGTTCGGGAGTACCGGGGGATATCGCGATTCTCGTGGCGTTTGGCACCAGTCTTGCAGCGGCATTTCCAACTGTATTGACCGGGGCTGCCGGTCATACACGAAAGGGGAACGTTGTATGGCGCGATGCGCTGATTATGGGGGTGTGCGGTATTCTGACCGGATTTATCGGCGGCACGGCTGCCACCTATCTCCCGGTTCAGATCCTGACGATCCTTTTTGGCGTGATGCTGATCATAGGCGCGATCCGGCTGGTGACCTGTCTCCCATCAGGAACGGGTGAGAGAATGGCCGCTCCCCTGGCGGGAGGTATCGGAGGTGCCGCTGGATTCCTGTCCGGCCTTCTGGGTATTGGAGGGGGAACCGTCCTCGTGCCGCTGATGGTGCTTCTGGGGAAGTTCAGCATGAAAAAAGCTGCGGCCACCTCCTCAGCAGCGATCGTTTTTATCACGCTTGGCGGTATCCTCTCTTATCTGATCAATGGTTTTTCTGCGGGAGCTGATCTGTCCTCATATGGATTTTATCTCTTCGGCTATATCGACGTCATGATGTGGGCAATCCTCGTCATCACGGCGATACCGATGGTAATATTTGCCGTCAGGATCTCAGGGCATGTACCGGATGTCTGGCTTCGCCGGATATTTTTCATCCTTATGCTGGTGATCGCTTTCCAGATGCTGATTTCCGGATAAATATTGAGATGATTGATTATGCGGATAAGCTGCCGACGAATTCTTCGATCAGCTGATCCTCGTTATGTTTGCTTTTCATGATGTCCAAAACCGACATATACCCGTCCCGCTCTTTTAAATTCATGCCGCCCGATGAGACGATCAGATGCACTTTTTCTTTTGGAACTTCGTCCAGCAGTTTTCTGATCGCCGGCGTGATTTTTCCGCACCACATCGGGCTCACGACGACATACTCGTCTGCTTCCCCGATTTGACCGTGAATCTGAATCGCAACAGCACCATTTTTCATGGCGTGTTTTGCAGCACGCATATAACCCAGCGCCCCATCCCAGTCCATGTTGTCGGTCACCTCGATCGGTTCAACTGAGAGTTTTTTTGCGATTTTTTCTGCAATTTTTCTGCTTGTTCCGCTTCGTGTAAAGTAAATCACAACGTATTTCATGATAATTTCACCCTCTGGTTACTAACTACATCACCGTATTTATACATAAAGGTAATTGCGGATACGGATCAAATTCCGCATTATTTAGTTTTTCCGTGCCTTTGCCCATCTCATACGGATTATATTCAGCATTACCAGACAGATGATCAGACCTAGTTTTGCCCAGAGGTGGATCGGCGCAATAATCGCAATAAGAAGCAGAATGCATCCAAGAAGGGCGTGCGCCAGCAGATTTTTCCAGTCGGTCAGATATGCTGCAAGACCTTTGCCGGCTTTTTTTGCGAAGATGGTTTTTTTGTTCATTCTCTCTCCCGGTTACATGCGGTCTTGGCATTTTGTGCAAGTCGTGCAAGCATATCATTCATCAAATCGATCTCCTTTGGTGTGAATCCATCCAGCACTTCGGCGTTCCATTCTGTCATGATAGTCATCAGCACTGCTTTGAATGCCGACCCCGCTTCTGTCAAACTAAACACAAACGATCTGCTGTCCTTTGGGTTTACTGCCCGGATAACATACGCTTTGGCTTCAAGAGACTGCATCGTCCGGGTCATAACGCTTTTGTCGTAATGCAGTTCTTGTACCAGTTGATCCTGGGTTGTTTCCGGTTCACTGGTCAGGATTCTGTCGATATTCTCTCCCTCGTTTTCCCTCTCCTTTTCCCGGACTGAGAGAAGAACCATTCCTTCGGCGATATTGAGATCATAATCATTAAGGCAATTTTTCAGATACACTCTGAAATATTTGTCAAATGCCATAATGTTGTGGCCGATACCTCTCTCTAACGGATTTTGCTGCATTATCATGTTATGGTTGCATTTGCAACTATTCATCTATGTTTGAAAAAAAAGAATTATTCCTCTTCTGCCTGTTCTTCTTTGATAAAGAAACAGAGGATCAGGATCCCTGCCGCCAGGATCACCGAGACGACAAACGCCATGTCAAAACCGAGTGCGAGGATCGATGCGCTGATCTGTGCCGGCGGCATCTCCGTGATACCTGAATTTCTTATGAGCGTGACGATCCCGACGATCAAAATCAGGTTGTAGACTGCCACGCCGATCGTCATGGGGGCGTAACGCTCCAGTCCTGTCAGACCTGATATCATTCCCTGTTTCGATGCAGGCACGGCTCCCATGATCAGTGTTGTAAGTGGTGTCGTCGTAAGGCCAAGGCCGAGACCTATCAGCGAAAGTGCGGTGATGATGACGCCTAATCCGGTGACTGGGCTCAGATGCGTGAGCAGATAATATCCGGAGCCGATCAGAACGACTCCGGCCATGACCATATACTTGATCTTTCCAACAAGTCTGCAGTAGATCTGCCCGGAAACAACTCCGGTGACCATCATCCCGACCGACATCGTCGTCAGGATCAGTCCTGCGTTCGAGGTCGAAAATCCGTGCACGTACTCAAGATAGAACGGGAGCATATAGTTCGCTCCGGCAAACGTGAAAAAGAGCAGCGCCAGGATCATGTTCACGATAACAAACGATCTGCTTTTGAACATGCCCAGGTCGATCAGCGGGTTTTCGTAGTGCCGCTCCCGGAAAATGAAACCTCCGATACAGAATACGGCAAGGAGCAGTGAAATGATGATCAGAGCTGAGGTCCAGCCAAGGGAGAATCCTTCCGAGAAGGCGAAGAGCAGCGCCGCAAGGCCGACAAAAATAAGAACTGCCCCGGCCGTGTCGAATTTTTTGAGCGAACATGATTTTGCCTCAGTCTTTGGAATCACGAACAGTCCAAGGACGACTGCGATGATCCCGACCGGGACATTGATGTAGAAGATCCAGTTCCAGGAAAGATATTCGGTGAGATATCCTCCCAGGGTCGGGCCAAGCGCCATGCCGACGGCGGCAAAGAGCATCACAAGCGAGAGGCCTTTTGCCCGCCGTTCTCCAGGCATGAATCGGGAAAGCATCGCCGGGGCCACTACCATCATCATCACGCCGCCGATCGCCTGAACGATCCTTGAGATCAGAAGGATGTGAAAAGAGTTTAAAAGTTCCGGAAAAAATCCGCAGGAAAAAGATCCGATCACAAAGATGGAAAATCCTGCCAGAAATATTTTTTTAAGCCCGATAGTGTCGGTAAGTTTGCCGACGATCAGCAAAAGTCCGGCAATGACAAGAAGATAGATGGTGCTTACCCAGGCAACCGATGATGTGGTGAGGCTGAATGCTTCAGCGATACTTGGGAGAGCGATATTGACGATCGTTCCGTCAAGGGATGACATGAATGCGGCAAGAGATGCCGAGATGAGTATGAGTATCAGCGTTTTTCCGGATGGAAGAGCATCTTTCATAGACAGTAATGGTTTTTCCCCTAATAAAGAGTTCAGAGAAGTGCGTATCCAAAGTCATTATTAGGATGTCAGGCATATTTGTGTGCATAATGGATCTTGTAGCGCAAGCAAAAAAAAATGCCGGGCATCGTGCGGCTGATATGGTTAAGGACGGGATGATCGTGGGGCTAGGAACCGGCTCGACGGTATTTTTCGCGATGGAACGTCTGGGTGAACGGATAAAAACCGAGGGTCTCTCGATCCTCGGGGTCCCGACGTCTCATCAGACCGCGATGCGTGCCGAGGAATACGGGATTCCTCTGACGACCCTCTCTCTTCATCCGGTACTGGATATCGCCATCGATGGAGCGGATCAGGTAACTCCCTCAAAGCAGATGATCAAAGGACGCGGTGCGGCGCATCTCAGAGAAAAGATCGTGGCTGATGCGGCAAAGCAGTTTGTCGTAGTGATCGATTCGGCAAAAGAGGTGCCTGTTCTTGATGCCGCGGTTCCAATAGAGATCCTGCCTTTTGCTTATGGGAGTGTCTGTAAGAAACTCGTTGAGCTTGGGGGCGAGCCTGTTATGCGTAACGGCGTAAAAAAGGACGGTCCTGTCATTTCCGACAACGGGAATTACATATTCGACTGTGCATTCGGGAAAGTGGGCGATCCTGCTCTGCTCGAGTCTGCAATCAATTCGATCCCGGGTGTGCTGGAGAACGGCGTCTTTGCAAAGATGACGGAAAAGACGATCGTCATCGTCGGAAAAAGCGCCTGATCCTTTTTTCACACTCTTTTTTTGAAATTAATTCCGTTGAAAAAACGTGATCAGAACCACGCATCCAGCGTGGCCTGCCCCTTTTTCGCACCGAATCTTTCCAGTCCCGCCTCCACCCTCTCCTGAGTAAAACCGTGCTTTCCGCAAAGCAGATCGATGACCCGGTCCGGATCCGGTGATCTGTTTTCGATATTGTATGATGTCTCAACCGGCGGGTCGAGGAAGTAGTGTATCAGCTGGTCCGGGTCTGCGGCATTTTCGGATTCGCCGATCCTGTCATAGAATGTACCCTCTCTGACGATCTTCACCGCGGTCTTCGGTCCTACGCCCGGCACTCCGCTGTTGTAATCCGTCCCGATCAGCAGCGCGGTCTGGACAAGCTCCTCACGAGTGAGAGATAATCCTGTAAGCACAGCCTCCAGATTCAGCCGCTCGGGATACACCGAAAGAACCTTTCCGCGGAAACGTTTTTTTCCGGATACTGTGATGTTTCGAACCAACTCCGGCGCTCCAAACAGCAGCGAGTCATAATCCTGTGATACTGCATAGGTCACGTCTCTCTGCTGCGCCATATACGAAGACTGGGCTTCCCCTTCCTCAGGTGCCTGGACCCAGGCTATTCCCAGAGCGGAAAGTAATTCCTTTGCCGAATCGATGACAAAGGCATCGACCTTTGAAGATGCCATCGCATATTTTCTCGCGCTCTCCTCATCTCCTTCTTTCAGTGCCTTTTCCCACGAGTCCGCGGCATGTTCCCTGACTTCACGGCGCTTCGCCAGCGTCGATGATTTGAATGCCGGCGGCTTTCCGTCAAAAACATATACTGGAGTGATATTCTTCTCGATCAGGTTCGCGTTTCGAAAGAGAAGACCGCTTAGATGGGAGGTGATGCGCCCCTCCCCGTCCATGAGGGGAGCTCCGTCTGCCTGACGTATTCCTGAAAGAAACTGATAGAGTGCGTTGAAGGCGTCGACCGCCGCAACACCGCCGAGCCCTTCCCATCCGGGCGTTTCTTTATACTCCGCAAGAAGCGGCCGGAGGGCAACACCCATCTAACGGTACATCCGCATCTTGATACTTTCGACCGCCTCGATCACCGTCTGTGAGGTAAGATCCTGTTTGGCGATGAGCTGTCTGCCAAGATCCTCCAGATTGCTTCTCAGCATGCGCTCACGCTGGATCGCCTGTTCCTCCAGCCGGCGGAGACGTATGAGGACCTGCAGGATAAGCCCGCCGAATGCAAGTATAAGCAGCAGAATTCCGACGGAAATAATGGCATCCTGCCATAATCTGCTGACAACCACGATCGCGGATACCGCCATCAGCAGGATGAGCAGTATCTCCGGAATGATGTCGCGAACATTCATAGTTTAACTAAGGTGAGGTGTAATATTAACTTACCTATATATGAGCGAATTTAATCTGCGTTCAGCGGCATCTTATGCCGGTCTGATTCTGATGATGGCGGTGACCAGTCTCCTTGCGATCCTTCTGATCGGTCCGGTGAAGGCGGCCGGTCTTGGCGCATTTGAGGATCCTGATTCGATCCTGAATGCATTTTTGTTCATTTTTGCAATGCTGGTGATTACAGCCGTTCTGCTGATCCTCATCAAATGGAAAGCACAGCAGGTGATCAGCGTCATCATTGGCTTTTCCCTGGCTGCGGTGATTTATTATGTGGTTATGGCTCTTCTGCACCAGGCTGGACTGGGTGTACTGGCCGATGCGGGCGGCGTGATCTGCGGTATCGGGGTCATTGCTCTGCTTTGGTTCTATCCGGAGTGGTATGTGATCAACACAGCAGGGATCCTGGTGGCAGCAGGGTGTGCGGTGATCTTTGGCGTCTCTCTCTCTCTCCTGCCGGTTCTCGTTCTTCTTGTTCTGCTGATGGTCTATGATTTTATTGCGGTAAAACGGTCCAAACACATGCTCACGCTTGCCGACGGCGTGCTTCGTCAGAAGATGCCGATCATGTTTCTTGTTCCGAAGACGAAAGGCTACTCGTATCGGAAGAGCGGTTTTTCGATTCGCAACGAGAAAGGGGAACGCGGCGCGTATATGATCGGTATGGGGGATGTGATCATGCCGGCAATACTCGTGGTCTCGGCCCAGGTGTTTGCCGGAGGTGAGGGCGTCATGTCGGTTTTCGGCATATATTTGCCGGCATTAGGGGCACTTATTGGCGGAATTGTCGGTCTTTTGATCCTGATGATCCCGGTAAACACCGGCAAACCTCAACCTGGCCTTCCGCTGATCAATGGATGTGCGATCATCGGTTTCTTCCTCTGCTGCCTTATTGCCGGTTCCTGGGACTGGCTTGTCTGGTAGAAATCTTTTTATACGAATTTATGTAATAGAATAGGGCACACTAGCATCGATAGTGTAGTGGTTATCACTAGGCGTTGCCAACGCCTAAACTCGGGTTCGAGTCCCGGTCGATGCATCTTTTCTTTTTGAGTTTTTCTCTGTCATTTCCTGCTTAGTCAGTTCATCAGCCGGAATATTATCCGTCCTGTCGATGACAGGGAAAAAGAGGAGTGTATTCTGTTATTGTGTTTTCAGATATTCGTTCAGGGCTTTCAGCGTTCCTTCAAGTGATCCGTCGCCAACAACTATCGGGTCGACTCCTCCCTCCTGCATGCGTTTTGCCGTGATATCTCCTATCGCGATCGGCAGGATCCCTGAAAGATCCGGCAGATTTGCTTGTGAGAAGGAGTTTGCGCTTGTAAACAGTACACTCTCCGCTCCGTTAAGATCAAGCATCTCGCCGGTCGGAACAAGTCCGTAACACCGGTACTCAAAGGCCATTCCGCCTGCCTGTTCTATGGCCTGAATCAGTTCCGGGTTTGGCACATCCGCCCGCGGAATGCCGATCCGCTTTCCCTCGATCCACTCGCCCAGATACGGCACGAAGTCCCGCGAATAAAAAGTCGGGAGAGTCTCCGCCGGGATCCCCTGATCGTGCAGGATCTTTGCGGTCTGCGGTCCGATTGCTATGACCCGGCATTTTTTCGTGATATTCCGGTCCAGATGCATACCAATGTATTTTGCCGGATATGCGCTTGTGAAAAATATCGCATCGAACTCTCCGTCGTTTGCCGCGAGAACAAAGGTCTGGACAAGGCTTGCTTTCAGTTCGGCCTTCAGCGGTGAGATTATTCTGGCTGAATGGCCGTATCTTTCGCACAATGTCTGATCGGCTGTACCTTTTTCTGCGAGGCGGGTGATCGCGATCTGCATGGATATACCATTGTTCTTTCTTGATAAAAAGTATCTCCGTTCGGTTCGCAAAATACTCATGTCCTTATATCAGGAACCGCATACTATTATTTCATGAAAATGTTCTGGTCAGGATCCCTTCCCGCCCCCTCTGTCCGAAGCGTGGGGGATATGGAGAATGTGTTTGCCACAAGACCGTCGAATCGTGATCCGGCTGCACCTCTCTATTATATGTACAGGGATCTTTATCAGACACATGGCGACCATACCTGGCTTGAACGTCACCATCTCAGATACGATATCACAAAAATTCCGCCGGGAATCATTAACGGCGAATACACTAAAACCAAAGGACATTATCATCCCTCAAACGCTGCAGGAGTGCCGTATCCTGAGGTGTATGAGGTATTGTCCGGGTTTGCGTACTACCTTTTACAAAAACGCGATCATACCGATGTCATACTCGTTCCGGCCCACACAGGAGACCTCGTCCTCATTCCCCCCGGATACGGGCATGTGACCATCAATCCGGGCCGTGAGGATCTGATCATGGCAAATCTGGTATCTACGGACTTTTCCAGTGAGTACGGCGAGATCAATGAGATGCACGGAGCAGCCTATTATTATATGAAAAAAGAGGGTTGGGTCCCAAATCCGCATTATGGTGAACGGATCCCGATGCATGTGATCCTTCCGCTGCCTCTTCCGGAGCTTGGTCTTGTTCAGGGAAGGTGTCTTTACGAGATGGTCGGCACGACCGATACTCTGGATGTGATGAACCGGCCTGAGGAGTATATGGATATCATCGGCCGGTTCTGTTCTGACAAAAAACGGTTTTGAATTTTAGAAAGGTATCATTCTAAGACCAGCCGGTCTTCGCACAATTCCTTCAAATCCGTGTGCTGCGACATACTTCAGCCCTTTTGCAAATGCCTGATCGATGAACTTCTGATCGACGGAACCGTCAACAATGATTCCTGCGGCATCATCATTCAGTTTCGGCAGGATTTTCTTGAGTTCCTGGGGGGAGTAGTCACCAATGACGCCGGCATCTTCTGTGAGAACTCTGGTCCTGCCGGTATTTTTCATATACTCGGTATGTTCCCGGATCGTGCTTGGGTTCTCCGGTTTTTTCTGTATGTCTGATTCCGGATTTTCGACAGAGGCCGTTGTTGGTTCCTCTGTTATTGTCAGCGGGGTTTCAGTCTGCGGCGTTTTGGGTTCTGGATTTCTGTCCTCTTCGATCAGTACAACTGTCTCTGTCCTCTGATCGTTTCCTGTGACCGATTCGATCTCGAAGACCAGATCAGAGATCGGTTCGTCCTTTTCGATGTGCGCTTTAAGGACCGATGCAGGAACCTTGTTTCTGAGGGATTTTACGATCTCTTTGCGGCTCATGTCCTCGACACTTCTTCTGCGCGGAGAAAATGCCACGAAGTCTATGTCGGCAACCTGAAGTAGTTCGCGTAAAATCAGATCCCCTCCCCGGTCACCGTCAACGAACACGGTAGTGTTTTTCTTATAGGACAGGTCGATGACCGTTTCCGGGACTTTTGTCCCTTCGACCGCTACGGTGTTGTTGATCCCGCACTTCAGCAGATTGAGTACGTCTGCCCGGCCTTCAACGATGATTATTGCATCGGAGTCCAGAACTGCAGGTCCGGCGGGAAGCCGCTCCGGCCCGATCGCAGTGATCTTTTCGATCCTGCTGGCCTGTCTGACTTCGGCAAGAATGTCGTATGTGGATATGCCTATCTCGTCGAAGGAGTCGAGGAGAAGTTCTTTTGCCCGTTCGACTATCTGCCGGCGTTTGATTGCCCGAAGGTCTTCGATGTTCTGGATCCGGATCACGGCCATACATGGGCCGATACGGTCGATCGTTTCCAAAGCTGCTGCTAATATCGCGGTCTCGGCGCGGTCGAGGGATGAGGCGATGTAGCATTCGCCGGCTGTTTTTCCATGTTTGCTGGTGATCTGGACGTCGATCCTGCCGATCCTTCCGCTTCTCTGCAGATCGCGGAGATCCAGGTCTTCACCAAGAAGCCCTTCGGTCTGGCCGAAGATAGCTCCGACTACATCGGTTTTTTCGACCACCCCCTCTGCTTCGATGTGGAGATGAATGAGATATTTGATACTGTCGATTGAATACATGTAAAGCCTCCATGGATGTGTAAATGAATGTGATAAAAATCCATAGGTACGGGATATATTTATTCTTGTACTACTTAAGGAACATGGAGACTTATTTTTACTCAACCAGAGTTACGGAACGCGAGATTACTTTCCCATCCTCTTTTCTGATGATGTCGATCCGGAGTGTGCAACCAGGCTGGACCATACTATCAATAAGATCAAAATCGCCGGAATTCCCAGGTTCCCATTCATACCCAGTTGGGCCGCTTCCGGAGATAGTACTTATCCCGAAATGATGTGTGTCAATAAAATCGTGGGCCTGCAGTGTATTGATAATGACATACTGTTTTACATCGTTTATATACACTTCAGCAGAGTAATTTTCATTGACGAGGGGCTTGGTTCCAATGTTTCGCAGTTTTACTTTACTGGCAAAGGTTAGCTTTTTGTCATTATAGTGATCGACTGACACGATAGCTAGTATTTCAGGGGGATCTTCAGAAAATTGACCAGATGAAGTGTAGCAATAATTCATTAGGCAAGCGAAAACAATAGCACAAATAATTAGCGTAAGGGCAATAAGAAGTAGCGTGGCAATAACAGGAGATACGCCGTCATCACCTTTGTTAGATGACATTTGTTTCATGGCTGAGAAGATGAATGTCCCCTGCCATTAACCGAGCCCGTTCATCGTATGCTGCTGCATGTTCTCGCGGTTCTTTGACCTGGCAGGAGGCGCCTGTGGCATGTTCTGTTGTCCCGGAACTCATTTCACGCGATCGCGTATAGATCGTACGGGGGCCTAAAACATGTCTGGTATTTTCGGCACGGATACTCTATTTGTTGTAATGGTTTTTACTCTTTTCGGCGAAGCTGACGTGCCCCGGCATTCATCCACATCTGCCCGCCGCCTGATGTGAACTCCCCGTCGTGCCATGCAGGGATCCCGCCGATCACGGTCGTCACCGGAAAAACTCCGTCCATTCCTTCGTAGGGCGTCCAGCCGCATCTGCTGTGCAGAGATTCACCTGATATTTTTACCGGGGTGTCAGCATAGACGGCAAGATCCGCCCGGCTTCCAGGGGTGAGCGAAGGGGCAGGTATCCTAAGTATCCTACATGGGTTTGTGACCGTTTTTCCAATCAATTGACCCAGCGTGATTTTTTGCTCTGTCACCGCGTTCATCAGCAGGGGCAGCATCGTTTCCACACCCGGAACCCCTGACGGTGCGAGGGAAAACGGCTGTGATTTTTCCTGAATTGTATGCGGGGCATGGTCCGAGGCGATAACCGGGATCTTTGCAAAGTTCTGGATGAGTGCGAGGCGCTCTTTTTTTGTGCGGAGCGGCGGGTTCATTTTCCAGAAGGTGTTTTCGGCTGTCGTCTCCTCACAGGACAAAAAGAGATGGTGGGGGGCAACTTCGAAACTATCTTTGATTGTGCCAAATGCTTCTGTTCCGCTGACATGACAGATGTGGAGCTTTGTGCCGTGCGGTGCGAGATCCTGCACAAGCCGAATAGTTTCTGCTTCCCCCTGAACAGGACGTGAACGGGAGTGTTCCGCAAGAGAGTGAACTTCTCCCGGGAGCACTTCTTCTGCGTGAACAGTCACCAGCATGTCATGATCCGCAAGGATCCGCAAAGAATCCCGGATCACATCAGGCGTGAGGGCATTCCCGTAGCTTGACGGAGCGGCAAACATCTCGCCGAATGCAAGGATGCCCGCCTCTATCAGGCCGAGAAAATCGGCATCCGCAGTGACCGATCCGTTGATTCCAAAGTGACATACAGAGTTCTTTGCAGCGAGGTCTGCTCTCTGTCTAAAATTTTCGGCTGTTTCCATCGAAGGGATGGTGTTTGGCTGATCAACGACCGTTGCCACTCCTCCCGCCGCCGCTGCTTCGGTCCCTGTTTTCCAGGTCTCCTTTGCTGCCTGCACTCCGTCACGCATATGAACATGCATATCCGCGGCTGCCGGAATACAGAGCCGATTTTTACAGTCGATCACTCTGTCTGCTGCATCGGAACTGCCGATGTGGGTGATGATCCCGTGATCTATCGAGATGTCCGCGATCCTTCCGTCGGGCAGCCGCGCGTTTGAAAGAACCAGTACGGTCATCTTCAGCAGACTCTTGGAACGGGATCGCCGAGAGGGGGTTCGATGAACCGCTCGCCGCCGATACGTGTCTGCATTACAACACCGGATCCTTCGACCACTTCACCGATGACTGCTGCATTTTTCCCGTAGGGGTGATTTTTCAGAGCGGCAAGAACACGTTCTGCCGCTTCCGGGGCGACACCCATCACACATTTACCCTCATTGGCGACCTGCAGTGGGTCGATGCCGAGCAGTGATCCGGCGGAAGCAACGCTCTCTCTAATAGGCACTGTATCTTCTCTCACAACGACTTTCACGCCGGCTTTGCGTGCCATCTCGTTGATGCAGGCCGCAAATCCTCCGCGCGTCGGGTCCTTCATCGCATGGATATTGCCGTTACCTGCAGCTTTCATAGCTGCTTCGATCATCTTCCAGAGGGGGGCAACATCTGACTTCAGCTGATCGCCGAGGTCAAAGCCTTCTCTGTATGATACGATGGCAAGTCCGTGATCTCCAAGCGTTCCCGAGACGATGATCTTATCTCCGACGGCTAGATTCCTGTCACGGATCAGAAATCCTCCCTCTTCAATTACGCCGACACCCGCAGTGTTGACAACAATACCATCCAGGCTCCCCTTTTCAACAACCTTGGTGTCTCCGGTGATGATCGATGCGCCGACCTCTCCCAGGGTTTCGTCCATGGAGGCTACGATCTTTTCCAGATCGGCGATCGGAAATCCTTCTTCAATGATCATTGCACATGTCAGAGCGATCGGCCGCGCGCCCATGACTGAGAGATCATTTACCGTTCCGGAGATCGCGACCCTGCCGATGTCCCCGCCGGGGAAGAAGATCGGTTTCACTACATGTGAGTCGGTCGTTAAAACGACGGTCTTTCCTCCGACGGTGAAGGTCGAGCCGTCATCCAGAGATTCAAGGCCGATCCCGCCTGCATTATTGTTTTTGAATGCCGTCAGCGTCTGAAGAAGTTCACCCATGACTTCTCCTCCGGCTCCGTGCATCAGATTAACTTCTGTATCCTTTTTCATGATGATTCACCTGTTTCGATCTCAAGATTTTTCACGAAGATCTCTCTTCCCTGGATCATGCGGGGCAGTTTCCCGCAGTTAGGGCAGACAAAGATCTCCGGTCCTTTATATCCGCATTCGCACTCTGCAACTGGAAGGATGGTATTAAAAACGAGTTTTGTTTCTGCGAACATCGGATCGTCAGAAATAAAAGTGCGAAACATGAACTCCACCTGCTCAGGGTTTACCATCGCCATGGAACCGACATCAACAAAAATGGTTTTCACGGTTACTGCATGATTCTCCTCGGCCGCCCTCTTAGAGGTTACGTACACATCATAGGCGATACCGGATTCATGCATGGTCGGATTCTTCCATCGCTTTATAAACTTCTTTAAACAGCTCCCGCGTTTCCAGTCCCTCCTCACGCGAAAGCCGCTGAATAGCAAATCCAACGTGTACAAGGACGAACTCGCCGACTTTCACGTCAACAAGATCGATGCGGACCTCCTGCTGGAGTTCACCGTAATCAACGAGTGCGACATTTCCGTCGCGGATTTCAAGAATTTCTGCGGGAACGGCAATACACATATAATGGTATATTGGTTGATAACCGTGATAAAGAAAGCGAAAAGAGACTGATTCAAAATGGCGCCGAGAGGGAGATTTGAACTCCCGAGGTATTGCTACCAGAGGCTTTCAAGGCCACCGCCTTTCCGGACTAGACTATCTCGGCTCCGGACCTTATGATATTAGTCGTTGTGGTAAAAATAGATTGTGTGTTGTTAAGAGGAAGAACTGATCGTTCACTCGGTGAGGATTTTCTGGAATATCTCTCCGTCCTTTGCGATCCAGAGTTCGGCCGACGAAACTGCTTCCCGGATGAATTTATCCATGTCAAGTTTGTTCTCCTCGGAGTCGATAAGCTCCTGAGTGGAACGGGTTGCCGGTTTTTTTGGGACCGCAAGGCATCCGGTATTGCCCGGACTTTCGTGATATGTGCCGATCCGCCGGGAGATCACTATGATCTCCTCTTTGTCGTAGGTAAGGAGAGGGCGCAGGATCGGGAGCTTCACCGATGCGGTGATCACGCCCATGTTCTGTAAGGTCTGGGAAGCCACCTGACCGAGATTTTCTCCGGAGACGATCCCCTCAATTTTATTCAGTTTCGCTACGCCTTCGGCCACCCGCATCATAAATCTCTTACAGAAGAGGCAGGTATAATGCCTTTCGCATGACGTTGTCATCGCATCGAAGAACGGTTCAAGGTTCACGATCCAGAGAGGAATGCCCCGTCCGGGACACCAGGTGGAAAGGATCCGGGCATTATCCATGGCGAGATCCCGCGTGGCCGGTCCCGCCCATCTCCCGCCGTCCATGAAGACACCAGACATCGCTACGCCTCGTTTCATCATGAGCCATGTGGCGACAGGGGAGTCGATGCCGGCTGAGAGGAGAGCTACTGCCTTGCCGGCTGTTCCCAGGGGGAGACCTCCCTGCCCCGGGATCCTTTCATCGTACACGATCCCTCCATACTCGCGTGCCTCGACAAAAATTTCATATTCCGGATCATCCAGATCGACCACGAAGTCAGGGATCTTCTTCCATATCACATCGGCGATCATGCCGGCAAGCTGCTGGCTCGTAAATCCGCTTACATGCTGGCGTCGTGCCCGGATCGCAAACCGCATCCCGCTCTTGAGTTTTTTCTCGGCAAACTTCAGGGCGGTTTTTGCCATGTCCTCCGGAAGGTTTGTGGTAGTCTCGCAGATACTGACATCAACGATACCGAATATCTTTGAAACGATCGGGGCGATCCGTTTTGTGTCGCCGAAGATCAGGATGCGGCCCCGATACTCCTCGATGGAGTAGTCGATTTTCTGTGCGTCCAGAGCCGTTTTGATGTTCCTCGTCAAAGCAAGCATGAACTGTTTTTTTACCGGCTCGCTTTTGAGCCAGAGTTCTCCGATCCGAACCATTACTGCTGTATTTTGTTCCATGAGTTTTCTCCTCCTGTTTTGTATTCCGTGAATGTAATTGTGGAAAACCCGAAGGTCTTCAGATCATCTGTGTATAATTCTGCGCTGGCACTTTCATTTTTTTCTGTCTCGATAACGGCATGCCCAGATGAAAGACGTACCCGAAGCATTCCTGAAACTCCTTTTTCCCGCAGGAACAATTCGGCTTCTGCGATTTTTTTCAGGTTGTCTCCGGTGATCTCCTCGCCGAATGGGATCCGTGTGGCAAGACATGAAGATGAGGGGATTATCGTGACGCCAAGTTCCTTTGCTAGTGAGTAAATCTCTTTTTTTCCGATCCCTGCCAATGCAAACGGACTGATGATGCCTAGTTCTGTTAGGGCTTTTCTCCCGGGCCGGTCTTCTGCGGAGTCATCCGCATGTGTCCCGTCACAGACCGTTCTGCCGTTGGCGGCTTCAAGCAGTGTGGTCATGACGAGTTTTTTGCAGATATAACACCGATTCGGCGGGTTGAACCACAGACGTTCCTCGGATAACACCGAAACGTCGATGACTTTCCACTCTACACCGAGCTTTCGTGTGAACTCCTCTGCCCGCGTGACCTCTTCGGGCGCGGTGAACTCTGAGCGGATCGTGATGGCGGAAACAGGGAGTCCTTCTTTCACGAATGCGGCGAGCAGAGTCATACTGTCTGTTCCGCCCGAGAGAGCGACAAGTGCGGGCGAATTTTCTTTCATGATTTCTGATAGTGTCATCTCTGATCAACAACCCGAAGTTTTCTGACTGCATGTGAGCTTTTTGCAAAGTATGCCGAGAGGAAGAAGGTGAACTCCGGGGACCAGATCTCCTCGCCGACTAGTACTTCGTATCCTTCTTCCATAGAAATCCTGACATGTTTACCGATCGATCCTGAGAGCATCTTCTGCTTATCCGCCAGAAGGTCATGGGCAGATGTGTATTTGCGGACGACTTCGGTGTAATATCGATCCTCACTGATCCACGGGCCTGCGTACTCATTTTCGCGAAGATATTTTTCCACGAAACTGTCAGCATTGTTATGTACCCAGACCGGCGGCCCTTCCCGAAGAACGATCGCCGGAAGCGTCGCAACAAGCAGTTCGAAGATGATTAGACTGCGTTCCGTCCCCATTGCCACTTCCGCCCGATGAACGGGGAAGTCTTCGCCGACCAGCTGATTACTGATGGATTCCATCGTTTTTCTCAACTGCGGGACAACGGTGTCCGGGACATATGCAGGTGTCTTTAAGGATACGGCAAGCATCGTGGTCCCGCGTTTTTTCAGGGTCGCTGAGAAATCGTTTTTCGATATCGAAGTAGGCGCATCCGGGATGAAGTAACACGGATCCGGGTTGGCGCAGTAATCTCTGGCAAGTTCGACGAACTCGGAGAAACGCGTGGGGGTAAGTGCCGCCGCCACGTTTCTGGTTTTGTCGGTCGGATCAATAACTATCAGCGGTTCGGAGAAAAGTTTTCTGACCGTTTTTTTATCAGGATAGAATCTCTCGATATCGATGACCTCTCCGTAACGGAACGTCGATGCTGCCTGAAGAAGTTCCGTGAATCCTCCATATGCGAGAATCAGCAGTTCGCAAAGGTATCCGGAGAATCCGCCGGTCATATGGTCTGAACCATAGACACCCCCGCCTTTTGTGAACTGTTTCAGGAGAAGAACATCATCACGCAGACCGCCGATCCGGTCAAGAAGATAGCGGGTATGAAACGGTGTCCGGTCAACAGCGCACTGCATCTCGGCGGTCGAATCGATATGGTAGCAGGGGACCAGATCGACATCAAACCCCTCGATTACGGCATTCAGGTAAGGATGTTCAGCATACTTCTCTTCGGAGGATCCCTTGAACATCTCTACAACTGCATATGCGGCGGCAAGTCCCTTTTCCTGCAGTTCCTCACGGGAGAGTGTTTTTGGAAACAGCATGAATATGTCGATGTCTTTATCTCCGCGGACCCATGTTCCGCGGGCAACTGATCCCGTCATCATCGCCGGCACTCCAGCGATCCGGATCACTGCATCGATGAGTTTTTGCCCCATCTCCTGAACTTCGCGCCGCTCCTTATCTGCCGGTCGGACGTTTAGTAATATCTCTTCCTCTATTGTGTTTCTCATAATCTCACCCGCGCAAGTGTGGAATATATTGATCCTTTTGAGGTTAATGTGCTCTGTTTCAGGAGTATCTCCCCGATCTGGCATGTGCCAAACTCTCTGTTCTGCAGGATCTCCGTTTTATCCGCGAGATCGGGCGTATACTCTTTTATGCGGGCAAGGGTGATATGGGGGGTGAACGGGCGTGCTTCTTTGGGAAACCCAAGCGGGAGCAGATATTCGTCGATTTGTCTTGCAATATCCGCACAGCATCCCTGATCGGTAACTTCAGCTTTGATGACCCGCCTGCCAAATGTGCTGACCCGCGCTGCGGTCAACGAAAACGGGGCGCTCCTTACCTTTTCAAGAGCGGCTGCAATGTTTTGGATCTTACTCTCCTGGACCTCTCCCAAAAACTTCAGTGTGATATGCATCTGATCTGCGGTCGGCAGTGTCAGACGTGCATTCGAACCCGAAAGGAACATCCCTGCCTCTTCCAGCCTGTTTCTCATCTCTTCTGCCGGTTCAACTGCTATAAATACCCGTACCATTCTAGGTGATTATTTGCCACTCATGCATTATGATAGTTACATTGGTCAAATAAAATTCCCACCTACCATTCTATAACCTCATAACACGCATATGTACGAAGAATGGAGGAAACAAAAACATTCGCGGAGTTCGCTATCTCTGAAGAACTACTTCAGGCGATAGGCGACATGGGATTTGAGGAGCCTACACCAATTCAGGCAATGGCAATACCACAGATTCTTGATGGGAAAGATGTAACGGGGCAGGCACAGACGGGAACGGGAAAAACGGCAGCGTTTGGGATTCCAATTATTGAAAGGCTTGATCCAGATAACAAAAATGTACAGGCATTAGTTCTGTCGCCGACAAGGGAACTTGCAATACAGACAGCCGAGGAGTTCTCCCGGCTGATGAAATACAAAAAAGGACTCAATGTAGTCCCGATTTACGGCGGACAGCCGATCGAGCGCCAGCTTCGTGCCCTCAAAGGCAGTGTGCAGGTCGTCATCGGTACTCCGGGTCGTGTGATTGATCACATCAAACGCGGGACCCTTCACCTTGACTCGATCAGCATGTTCATTCTGGACGAAGCTGATCAGATGCTCGATATGGGATTCCGTGATGATATCGAGGATATCTTCCGTGATACTCCGAAGAACCGGCAGACGATTCTGTTTTCGGCTACTATGCCGCAGCCGATTCTGGACATTACCAGAAGGTTCCAGCATGATCCTCAGTTCGTGAAGATCACCCGCAAGGAACTTACGGTCCCTCAGATCGAACAGACTTATATTGAAGTCAGAGAGCGCGACAAGCTTGAAGCGCTTTGCCGCACTCTTGATATGAACAACCCCGAACTTGCGCTCGTGTTCTGCAATACGAAGAGAACGGTTGATGATCTCATGAGCCGTATGCAGGCGCGCGGATACTTTGTGGAAGCTCTCCACGGAGATATGAAGCAGCAGCAGCGCGATCGCGTTATGGCACGCTTCCGGGCCGGAACCATCGATGTTCTGATTGCAACGGATGTTGCAGCACGGGGTATCGATGTCGATGATGTGGACATTGTATTCAACTACGATGTTCCGCAGGATGTCGAGTATTATGTCCACCGTATCGGCAGAACTGCCCGTGCGGGCAGGACTGGAAAATCCGTAACGTTTGTTGCTCCGCGCGAGATATACAAACTCAGGGATATCCAGAGATATGCAAAGATCCAGATCGCCAAGACCCCTCTGCCGACCTTAGACGATGTCGCCGAGATGAAACAGCAGATATTCCTGGACAAAGTCCGCGATATCATGTCTGCTGGAAATCTCGAGTTGTATCTGCCTCTTGTCGAACAGCTTCTTGAAACCGAAACCGAGGCCGATTCAGAATCTGCAGCAGAAGTGACCAGTATCCAGGTCGCCGCAGCTCTTTTGAAGATGCACCTTGATTCGGGCAAGAATGCGGGTCAGAGTGAGGAGATCAAACCTCTTCAATCATCCCCCTCGATCTCGGAGAACGTTACTCCGGGTACTGTTGAGAACAGCGGTGCTGAACCGGGAATGGTAAGATTCAGGATATCTCTTGGTAAAAACCAGCAGATACGCCCGAAGGATATCGTAGGCGCCTTTGCAGGCGAGTGCGACATTCCCGGATCTTCTATTGGAAGGATCGATCTGTACAACAACTACTCGTATGTTGACGTCCCTCTGGAGCATGCGAACCTCGTTGCCGAAGTCATGGGTTCCAAGACCATTCGCGGTCAGGAACTTGAGATCTCGATTGCAGCACCACGTACTGCTGAAGAGGAAGAACATGAACGTGACCGGGATAAAGGCGGAGATCGGCGCGGAGGTTCCTCTGGCGGATACAGAAGCGGCGGTTCATCCAACTCAGGCGGAGATCGCCGCAGTTACTCCAACAACCGCAGTGGGTCCTCTTATGGAAATCGCGGCGGAAGTAATTACCGCAGCGGTGACCGGAGCTCCGGAAGCGGCGAACGCCGCAGTTACGGCAGTTCAGGCAGCGGTGACAGAAGAAGTTTCAGCCGCGGAAGCAGCGGATCGGGTGCCCCCAGACGGGATTCCGGTCACGGTTTCTACGGAAGAGACTGACCTTCCCTTTTTTTAATATTCATATTCTATTCGTCCGCTCGAGGATACCTTCATTATTTCCAAGCACCTATAAGTAAAGAGTTTTCAAGGGTACTCCTGAAGAAACTTCCCGGTCTCATCTATGAAACCGGCGGTCTGCGGGATGGACAAGAATATTGCGGGGACTCACCTCCCCTGAGTCTTGTCCGGAGTGCAGTGAACCTCAAAAAGGTGAACAAACATGGATTTCAACTTATCTTTAAGAAGAGCAATGAAAACCGGCGAGGTAACCCTCGGCCAGAACTCTGTTGAGAAAATCGTTGCTGAAAACAAAGCAGAACTCGTCATCATCGCCAAGAATGCCCCGGATAAAGTCCGTGCATTTCTTGCTGCAAATGAAAACGTTCCTCTCTATGAATTTGACGGCAGCTCACGTCAGCTCGGCAAAGAATGCGGTAGAGACCACATGATCAGCGTGCTTGCGATCGTCAATGCAGGCGAATCCGACATCCTCTCCCTTAAGAGTGAATAAATATGAGTGAGATTACCATTTCCGAAGACGCCATGCGTATGATTGCCCAGTTCGAAAATCTCACCGGTGCGGGCGCAAGAGACTGTGTTGTCGATGATAAATTCGGCCGGATCCTCTTTGTCATCAATCCCGGAGAGATGGGACTTGCAATCGGAAAGAAAGGTGCCAGCATCAAGAAGGCATCTGACGCTTTCGGTAAGAAGGTCGAGGTCGTCGAATACAATCCGGACAAGGTTCAGTTTATCAGAAACTGTTTCCTCCCCGTCCAGGTACAGACCGTCACCTTCGAAGAGGATGAAGAGGAAAATACCGAAGTCGCCTACATCGAAGTTGCAGACGCCGACCGCGGTCTTGCAATCGGAAAAGAAGGCAGAAACATCATAAAAGCAAAGAAACTCGCGTTCCGCCAGTTTGATATCGCCAATGTCGAGCTCAAACAGGAAGAGGAAGAAGAGTCTGATGAGGATGAGTTATAACCTCACCTCTTTTTTGAGATAATATCTTTCGAAGTCTGATTTATAAAAATCGGAACTGTGTTACTTTTCCGGATGTTTTTCCTGATATGCAGCTTCGGGACCCATTGCCAGAAGCTCCTCAAGTGTATTCACGTTTCTGAAACTTTCAAGATCGGGATCCACTGTTCGAAACATCTCCGGCGGTATCCGTTTTGTGTTCAGTGTATTCACCATGTCACGAAGTGAAAGAGATTCATGGTTTATGACGTATTCTCTGAGAGCTGATACCCGGTAAACGGCATGCAGAGGTTCGAGATCGGTGTTCTCCCACTCTGGGATGATCGCATCATACTCTTCAATATTCTCAAAAAGATAGTGTACGATGGGTTTGTGAATCGTGGGCATGTCGCACGCTGAGATGAACACCAGGTCTCCCTTGATCTCATTCAGACCTGCTGAGATCCCGCCGATCGGTCCGAGTCCGGGTTTTGTGTCCCATGTACATCGTACGAGCTCCGAAAGTCCGGAGAAATGCTCAGTCTGTTTTTTATTTTTTGCGACGATGACGATCTCATCGACAAGTCCCTCAAATGTCATGACAAGTCGCGAGATAAATGAACAGCCCCTGTACGAGAACAAATATTTTTCGCGTCCGTTTACCCGCCGTGCCTCGCCTCCGGCCAGGATCATTGCTGATCTTTTTATCTGCATGAAAGCTCCTCTTTGAAATGTGTCAGATTTACGATCGTTTCATTTACCGGTGTGGAGATTTTGTGTTTTCTTCCAAGCATCACGATTGCCCCGTTGATATGATCGACCTCGGTTTTTCGGCCGGCTATGACATCCTGATACATGGAGCAGAAATGTGCTGCAGTGGGTGGTATTTTTTTTGTTCTGAGGAATTCCAGATATTCGCCGGCTGTTTTCTGTACAAGAACGACATTTTCTGCGCATGAAACCTCGAATGCCTCCTGAACAATGCTGGTGATGATGTTCCAGGCAGGTTCTTTGAGCAGTTCACCGTAGGGACATTCCATGATGGCCCCGAGAGGGTTGAGTGAACAGCTGTATAATGCTTTTGACCAGATAACTCCTCTGATGTTATCGGTCGAACTTGCCCGCATACCTGATTTCTTGAAAATATCTGCAAGAATGTCGGCTTTTATGTCAGTTCCGCCCGGGAACCTTCCAAATACTGTCTCTCCTCCGTCGACTGATACAAACACTGCGTTGTCAGCTTTCCACTCAAATCCGGTTATGATCATTGCGCCAAGCACATGGTCGGTGTATTCGGCGATGATCTCCTCGTTTCCAATTCCGTTCTGAAGGCTTACGACCTCTGCTTCGCCGAATAGGTGATTGTACTGCTCACATATCTCCCTTGTGGCGGCAGCTTTGGTGGATATGATAATATAATCCCAGGTTTCTTTCGGCGGAACACTTCCGCAGGGAAACCGGACGTTTTCCTCTCCCCAGATCCCTGTCAGAAAAAAACCCTCGTTTTCTATAGATGTGCTGCATCTATCACGGCATACCGCAAAAATCTCGGCATATTTTGATAATTTTGCGGCGACTGACAGACCTACGGCCCCGGCGCCAAGTATTAATATCTTCATTTGTTCTTACTCTATTGTCTCTAAACCACATTAAAAGAAAGGTTTTTCTAAGGAGTTTTTTGCTTTGTTTCCGGATACAGAACATCCAAATTATTTCAATAAATTATACCAAAAATTCTTAAAACATATTTAATGTATATAATATTTATAAATATTATATTTTACAATACGATTAATTAATAATGGAGATACACTAACATACTTGTATGCAGAAAAAGCTGATTCTTATTTTCATGGCTCTCGTTATGTGTGTCATGGTAGTTTTTACCGCAGGATGCACCGAGACCGGCAACGAGAATGCCACCGTTGAGATCCTCTATACCGGAGCAGGAACCATGCCCGGACTTCTCGCTACCGGCCAGATCGACGGTTACATCAACTGGCAGCCTTTCATTGCCGTTGCCTTAGAGGGTGAAATTGGAAAAGTGGTATCCTACAGTCAGGATTTACCACCTAAAGGGACCTGGACCGATCATACCTGCTGTGTGTTCGGCGCCAATTCCAAGGCATTGGAAAATCCGGATGCTGCAGCAAGCCTTTCGGCTCTGATGATCCTTGGAAACAAATATATCAACGACTATCCGGACAATGCCGCAGCTTTGACTGCAGACTGGCTTTTCTCCAGTCAGAACATGACTTACGGAAATGTGATCGTCAGTTCAACTGATGTAATGAAGACCTCGATTCCGACGATCAAGTTCTCCAGCGAAATCACTGACTCGTGGCTGAACAGCAATGAGGCGTTCATCCAGTCACAGCGCGATCTGGGTATCGTTACCGCCAAGCTCGCTTCGACCACAACGGACGAATCTGCAGCTCTCCTTTACGACTTTGGTCCGTATGACTCAGCAGTTAAACAGATCGAAAGCAAAACCTTCGTCACTCCTGCTGCGACCTCGACCATATCGATCGGGTATCTGCCAAGCGATCACGATGCGCCTTTGTTTGTTCTTTTGAAGGACTGGGAGTACTTCAAGAGTGCCTACAACTGTTATCTGAAACCCGTCACGGAGAAAACCGGAAAGATCACGGACGCAGAACTCTACATCAACGGTCAGAAGGTTGCCAATGTCAAACTCATCGAAGGAACCGGCGGACCTCAGCTGATGACGCTTCTCCAGCAGAATGCAATTCAGTATGCACTCGCCGGCACCCCGCCGTTTATCAGTGCAGTCGATAAGAGTACCGGTGATATGGGTCTCAAGATCCTCTCGCCCCTTATGCTTGAAGGCTCAGGACTTGTGGTCTCGACCTCTTCCCCGGCAAACGACTGGGACGGGTTTGTTGCCTGGATCAAAGCACGCAGCGCCGAAGGGAAAAATGTGGTTCTTGGTGACCCTCAGCTCGGGTCTATCCAGGACGTTCAGCTGAAGTCCGCTCTTGAATATGCCGGCATAGGCTACGTGGTTAAATCCGCGTAACCTCACTCACAATTTTTTGTTCTCTTTTTTCGGCATGTTTCTTTGGTTATTCACGCCGGAGTACCGGGGTAAAACAAGTAACACATTTGATATCCTGTAACATGTACATACATAAAAGAGGATGGTGAATAACAAAGATCATGAAATGGTACATTAAGCTGATACTTCCGGCACTTGTTCTTGTCATGTGGGAGGTTGCGGCAATTCTGATGAACAATGCATACATCCTCCCCCGGGTGGAAAACGTCCTTGCTGTTTTTCTGACGCCGTTTGCCGACCTCTACGGATGCGGAAGTCTGATGGAAAACAGCTGGGTCAGTATTTACCGGGTAACGCTTGGTTTTATCATCGCCTGTCTGATCGCAGTCCCGCTGGGTATCATTCTCGGCCGGTATCCGGTTCTTGAACAGTTTTCCGACAGTTTGATCCAGATCCTGCGCCCGATCCCTCCTATGGCGTGGGTGCCTCTTTCTCTCGCCTGGTTCGGTCTGGGGCTTACTCCTATCGTGTTCATTATCGTGATAGGGTGTATCTTCCCGATCCTTGTAAACACGATCGACGGTGTAAAGAGGGTCAAGAAGAGCTGGGTCGAAACAGCCAGGATCTATCAGGCAAATGAACGCCAGATCATCACGAAAGTACTCGTCCCCGCGGCAGGTCCCGCCATATGGAATGGGCTCCGTGTGGGATTTGGGATCGCCTGGATGAGTGTTGTCGCAGCAGAAATGATGCCGGGTACCGTTTCCGGTCTTGGCTATCTCATCATGTATACGTACAACTGGGGCCAGGTCCAGATGGTTATCGCCGGTATGATCGCTATTGGTATCATAGGTATTGTTATGGACCAGTTCTTCCAGTATGTTCTGCGGAAAAAGTTCGCCTGGGAGGTGCTTGACAAATGACTGACTGGGATAAAGTATGGGTGAAGGTGGAGGACGCCACAAAGACGTTCTCTTCCCGGAAAGGTGATGTCACCGCTTTGGAGCATGTCAATCTTGAGGTCCACGACGGTCAGTTCGTCTGTCTGCTCGGTCCTTCCGGCTGCGGAAAAACCACGCTGCTTCGGATGATCGGGGGACTTGATGTTCCGACCAGTGGGAAAGTCTCCATCGATGGAAAAATCGTGGACGGGCCTTCGCCGAAAATGACGATGGTCTTCCAGGAATACTCGCTTTATCCGTGGCGTACCGTTGCGGAAAATGTGGGTTTTGGTCTGGAGATGATGGGCGTTTCCAAAGAAGAGCGGATCATCGAGGTGAATAAGCGTCTCGCTCTGGTAGGTCTGACCGGATTTGCCGACAGTTATCCCTACGAGCTGTCAGGGGGCATGCGTCAGAGGGCTGCCGTTGCCCGGGCTCTAGCCTCGGATCCGGCCGTCATGCTGATGGATGAACCATTCGGCGCGCTCGATGCGCAGACCCGGAATAAAATGCAGCGCGAGCTTCTCCAGATCTGGGAGGAAACGAAAAAGACGATCCTTTTCGTTACACACAGTGTTGATGAAGCGGTTTATCTTTCTGACAAAATTGTCATTCTGACTCCCCGTCCGGGAAGAATATATGAAATATATCCAAATACTCTGCCCAGGCCGCGTGATCGTACCAGTGTGGAGTTTGCGAAACTCAGGAAAGATGTTCTCGCCGAGATCGAGAAATTAGAGGGGGAGAATGAGAACCTTTAATATGGTTTCCAACCAACCTAATTTGCACATTTAAGAGAGCTAGGAGTAATTAAAAATGGTAAGAAAGCCAGCACGAATGTATAATAAGCTCGCCAAGAAGGCATATTGCCGCCGTGAATATATGGGCGGTGTACCGGGCTTAAAAGTTGTAACGTTTGATATGGGAAACCTCTCTGAAGAGTTCCCGGTCGCAATTCATCTTGAAGCGCTTGAAGCATGCCAGATCCGTCACACGGCAATGGAAGCTGCACGTATCAACATGAACAGACGTCTGATGAAAGATGTCGGAAAAAACAATTTCCACTTAAAGATCAGACCATACCCTCACCACGTTCTCCGTGAACACAAACAGGCAACCGGAGCCGGTGCAGACCGTATTTCTGAAGGTATGAGACTTGCATTCGGCAAACCAGTCGGAACTGCAGCACGTGTTGAAGAAAGACAGCGTATTTTCACCGTCTGGACAACCCCGCAGTATATCGACCAGGCAAAGGATGCCCTGCTCCACAGCGGATACAAACTCCCGACTCCGGTCCGGGTAATCGTTGAGAACTAAGGCTTTTGCCTAAGCTCTCAATTTATGATACTTTTTTGTTGAAACTGTATGTTGGTTGCGATCTTGTGCAGGGTACCGTCTGATTCTGCACGTAACTACTGACTCCTCACCGATAGAGATTCGTGGTTTATTTCATTTTGCGGTGTTCGGGCTCTTTTGGTTTGTTCCGCCTTTTTCCTCTCGATGGGAATGTATTAATATCATCCTGCTGGAAACGTTAGGATTATGTTTGATCTGTTTAAAAAATCGAAGGCATCTTCCAATGCGCCTGAGATTGAGGATGATGAGTCTGATGAGGAAAATATTGTCATCTGGGAGCGGTACAACACAAAGACCGGTGAGGTGGAAGATATCCTTGAGCTGGAATGCTATGATGAGGACGGGCTTGAAGCGATGGAAACGCTCACCGACGTGAAAAAACCAAACGGTGAGTGGCAGGGGTACCGGTACGTGTACATATCAAACGGCGTGGAGAAACATATCCGTCCAAAAGACAATAGATATCCCTGATTTTTATATGAGCAACAGTTTTTTTCAGGTGGGGCCCGCGCTTGATACGGAATACATCCAAATATCACTTACTGTTACTCATCTGTGTGTATTATCTCGGCATTTTATGCTTTAATCCGGGGATATTATTCAGAAATGGGTGTGAATGTCCTGAAATTACAATTTGGGCATGATCCCGGGTCTGATGGAGGGAGACGGCATACCGGGTCTATGAACCATTTTTCATCACGAAGTAAGTTAAGGCTGGAGAACTATTATAGAACATCGCGGAACATTTCCGGGAATATCATCTGAACGATCCGCACGAACGGATATCCCGTTATGCGGAATCTGGTATGTGAACAAGCGTTCTTCAAAGCGAAGAACGGGAAAGAAAAAATGACAGAGTTTGTCGCAACCTTACAAAAACAAATAAAGCACCAGAAGCCTCCCGCAAAAACCCCGGGACAGTCTGCCAGAACCATTCGTCGAAAATATGAACTCATCGAACAGCTGAAAGAGTCGGCAAAGTGAGAATATATCTGCCGTTGTATTTAGGAGATGACATACTTTTTTGATCTTGACGCGGTGATATTGTTTCGATTCCCTGTGGAATGGAAATATTCAGGAACCGAAATGTATCCCTGAAGAAATTTTATCTCCTAAAAATGTATGATCTGCTTTTTTAAGCCAATGGTGATATTAATATAATTGGTACAATTTTACTATTGCATAGCAGTAGTAAGGAAAAAAATTCTGCAGAGCAAAAGGATGCGTGCAAAAATGGGAATATACCGATATCAGAAAGTGGATGCGTTTACATCAGACACATCAGCCGGTAATCCGGCTGCCTGCATTTTTTTGGATGAAGAACAATCTTTGTCAGAAAAAGCAATGTTGGAGATTGCCAGGCAGCACAAAGGGTTTGTTTCCGAAGTGGTCTACTGCCGGATGCACGGCGGTGTTTTTCTAACCTACTACTCATCTGAATGTGAAGTGAATTTCTGCGGACACGGGACGATCGCATGTATGTACTCCTTAGTTAAAAACACGGCGAGCCTTTCTGAATGCAGCGAAATACCGATCCATACGAATAGGATGGGGCAATTAACTGTCTATAACAGAATCAGAGATCAGGACACAGTATTTATCTCTGCTCCCAAGCCTGCGTATATCGCTTCGTCTCTGCAGGCAGCGGACATTTCTGCTCCTTTGCATTTGTCCGATGAAGATATAAGCAGGGAATTTCCGCTTGAGGTCATCGACGCCGGACTCCGGACATTGATCGTGCCGCTGAACTCTTTCCAAAAACTTGTCTCCATCTATCCGGATGAACCGGGTCTCAAGGAGTTCTGCCTGCAAAACGATATCGACATCATTCTGATCTTTTCTCTGGACCCGGTCGATACAAATAATATTGCCCATACAAGGGTTTTTGCACCGAAATTTGGATATTTGGAGGATCCTGCTACCGGTTCCGGAAATAGCGCGTTTGGATACTACATGTTAAAACACGATATATGGGATGGTTCATTGTGTTCCATAGAACAAGGGGGAAACAACAGAGTATTTAATTGTATCAAACTTCAGTTTCAGGATGATCTCCTGCTGTTTGGCGGTAAAGCCACGATCCGCATCGACGGTGTGTACTATTATTAACAGAGAACCCCAAAAAAGAATGTCCGACCATCAATTGAGATGAGGGCCTAGATAAAAATTGGCGGGGACTGGATTAAATACTGCCGTGCAGAACGTATCATTTACCTGAGAATATGATCGCAGCCAAACCTGAAAAAAAACAACTGACAAGAGAATTGTTTGCTTTTCTTGCCATAACCTTTGCCGCAACCTATCTCCTTGAGATCTTTGTGATTATGCAGGAGGGGTCCGGGATATTATCCAGCAAGTGGGTGCTCATTCCGATGTACATTCCGGCTGTTGGTGCAATACTGTGTATGGTCGGATTCAAATCAAAGGCTTTGACAAAGCAGTCAAAACAATTCCTTGCCATGTTCCTGCTCGCTTCCGCTGTCACGCTGGTGGAGGGATTATATCAGCCTCTTCTTGGAACGATCGGACCTCTTCCCCTTCTTACCGCGATCATCTCTGTTGCGGCATTCCTACTGGTTCTCCTGCAGAACCTGAAAGCATCCGGGAGGAGAAGCCTCTCTGACTCAAAACTATCCTTTGGACATAATTACCGGTACTACCTCATCATACCGGTAATCTTCTCGGTGCTGTTCATCCTTGCGTATTTCATGATCCATATGCTTGGACTGAGCCTTCCGACGATGGAATACAGTCCTGGCTCATTCTTCGTGTTCATTGGCATGTCCGTATTGACGTTCGTTATTACATGGCCCAAATATTTCGGAGAAGAGTACGGCTGGAGATTTTACCTTCAGGACAGGGTATTTGCCCTCTTTGGCGTTTATCCGGGAGTTGTCATTGTTGGGATCGTATGGGGCTTGTGGCACCTGCCGCTTATGCTCGTCGGGTTGAATTTTCCCGACACCCCCCTTGCAGGAAATATCATGTATATCGGATGGACGATCATTCTCGGTATTATATTCAGCTATGCCGTGCTGAAGACCCGGAGCATCTGGATTGCAGTCCTGCTGCATGCCCTCACGGATGCCTTCATCGGTACCGGGAGCGGGTTGATCGCAAACAGCAATATTCTCATAGCATTTCTGCCGATTCTTCTTCTTATGGGAATATTTGCTGCCGTTCTCATCAGGTCGCGGGTATGGAAGGATGAAACAGGCAGTGAAAGTATCGAAAAACCATCCTCTCTCTGAACAGCTCATCTCTGATCCATGTGAGTTCAACAGAGTTTTATCGACACCGAAAGGTGGTGGAAGTGTCAGCTCACTCTGTTAATTGAGATATTTCCGCTGTTCCGTCTCATAGCGACGAATACTGCCTTAAATCACGATTTAACGACCTTAAAAGAGAGCCGTCGGAGGGACTTGAACCCTCGGCCTGCTGATTACGAATCAGCCGCTATACCGCTAAGCCACGACGGCACACTGTGTGCTTAAACACATTGCCTGTTAGACAATAAATAGGTTATTGATTTATGAATATCCCTGAAGGGTCGGCGTATCCGTTCCTTCGGGATGCGCTCCGTTTGTTATCTGTCCAAACTTCGTCTCGTACTCATTCACACTCTTCTGCAGCGCGGTCAGAAGTTTCTTCGCATGGGTCGGGCTGATCGCGACGACTGCCTTTGCTTTTGCCTGATTTGCCATAGGGAGCTGATGTAAAAACATCATCGTGAACTCGTCATCCTTGAATGCGATCTGGATCATATTGCTGTAGACCGGGTCAAGGTTCTGAGGGATCTGAATGTTGAGTTCGTTGCCTGCCATAATTATTAATAGTGTGTTAAACGAACTTATGTTTATGGAGTCATCATGCCGGACGAAAAAATTTCTGTAACAGATGTGGTGAAAGCAGGCACCTGTCCCATGCAGTTGTACCTGGCAAAATCCGTCGTTATTCCCTACGAAGAGCCGATTGCCTACACGGTTGCAAAGCAACTGTCCTATTATCTTGGAGATATCCTCTCTGCCGAGGATGTCTGGGAAGAGGGGTTGAAAAATATGGTTCCCGAGGATCAGCCCGCGCTTTCGTACCTGGAAAAAATGGTTGCCGCCTGCAGCAAGGTGACCTGGCGTCAGGCCGAACGGTATGATGTATCTGTTTATTCTGAAAAATACGGGATATACGGGAAGGTAGACCGGTTCTTTGATGACAGTTTCTCACTTGTAAAAAGCGGCGAGGCGCCGACCCGCGGTGTCTATCTTCACGATCGCCTCAGAGTGATCTGTTATGCCGTCTGTCTTGAAGAGATGTTTGGAAAACCCTTCTACGGGCGCGTTGAGTATCTTGGTTCGGGAACGATCCGCAGTGTCGTTGTAGAGCCAAAAGACCGCCGCGCTCTTTTTCTTGCACTAAGGGCAGCAGAAAAGGTGATGAATGGGGGGATACCGAAAGTCGTCCGCGGCCCGTATTGTACCTGGTGTAAATTCGTGGACACCTGTTCCGCCGTTGAAAAACCCAAATCTCTCTTTTCCAAAATGATGTCAAAGGCATAACATAGATATTCTGAGAATAAAAGATACTAAGATAATAATGACCTTTGAACTCTCAGAAGATATTCTCGAAGCAATACTCAATACCGGAAAGGAGACAGTAAAGGTTTCGAATCTGGAAGATCTGGTACACGGTGATACCGAAGGACTCAGCAAAGCGGTAACCTGTCTCAAAGACAAAGGGTATCTCACCGAATCTGCTCATGGCCTTTCACTCACTGATAAGGGTTCAGTCAAAGCTGCCCAGGTGGCGCGCAAACATGCTGTCCTGACCAGTTTTCTTACCGATGTTCTTGGAACCGAACCTGATCATGCATCAAAAGAGGCATGCCTCATGGAGCACAGCATCTCGTCAGAAACGATTGACCGCCTTGACACATTTTTGGAAAAGCGCGGCCCGGGACATAAACCCGGCCGCGAAAGAGGATGGGGGAGACGCGCATCCACGTCGGAACAGACGAGTCCCAGGGAACATGAAGGACATGCCGGACTCACGAAACGAAATCCCATCGTGTCTCTCTCCGAGTGCGAGGAAGGTTCTCTCCTGCATGTCTCCATGATCCGGTGCTTTGCAAAACACAGCAGGCTCATCGATCTCGGCGTCATCCCCGGGGAGCTCATCACACTCAGACGAAAACTTGACAATCACGCGGTCGTCATAACCGTAAAAGGATGCGATATCGCATTAAGCCCCGAGGTCGCCGAGAATATCATGGTCGAGCGGTGCAATACCCCATGATGCGCCGGGCCGTTCTGATCGGTAATCCGAGTGTAGGGAAATCCCTTATCTTCAATCACCTGACAGGGCTGGGTGTCGAGGTGAGTAATTATCCGGGCACGACCGTAGGCCTGATGTCCGGACTCGTTCGTCACAACGGAACAGAGTTTTCACTTGCCGATCTTCCTGGGATCTATTCTCTCTCTGGAAGATCCGATGAGGAAAAACTCGTCAGAGAGTATCTTGTCACCGGAGATGCGGATCTCATCGTGGCGGTTTTGGATGCCAAACATCTCGAGCGGAATCTGTATCTTCTTCTTCAGGCCTCCGAGATCAGAAAACCTCTGGTGATCGTGCTCAATATGATGGACGATGCAAGATCTGCAGGCAAGATCATCGATGCTGATGCGCTTTCGAAAAAGTTCGGGGTTCCGGTGATCGAGACGATCGCAACAGAGGGTAAAAACCTGGAAAAGATCGCGGACTATGTCATCGGCGATGAACTGCCTGTGCCCGGGATCGTTCCGCGCTATGATCATCACATCGAAGCAGCGGCCAAGAACCTGCAGAAGTTTCATAATCTTTCGGAAGCCGAGTCGATGTTTGCTCTGGAAAATGTTTCCCTGAGCACTCTCTCCCCCGAGGTGATGGAAAGCGCTTCGGTCATCTCAGACGAGATCCAAAAACGGCATATGATGTCGCCGGATCAGATCATCGGGGCAAACCGGCACAACACGGCAAAGGCGATCTCCGAAGAGGTGACGACCATATCCCCGCAGAAGAAACGCCGCGACCTCGACTCGCTTCTCACGCGCGGGTTTCCCGGCGTTCCCATTCTGATCATCACGATGGTCGGTATTCTCGGCATCGTCTTTCTCCTGGGCGGATTTCTGGAGGAGGGCATCATCGGTTTGATGACGACCTACCTTCTTGATCCGTTTCACACTCTGGAGCTGAATCCGTTTCTGGATACGGTCGGGGGCGCCGTGATCCTTGCTTTGATGTCAGGTCTCGGCATCGCCTTTCCTTACGTGTTTTTGTTCTATATCTTCATCTCGATTTTAGAGGACACCGGATATCTGACCCGAGCTGCTTTCCTTGCGGACCGGGGTATGCACAGATTAGGTCTCCACGGGCAGGGACTGATTCCACTCGTGCTGTCATTTGGATGCAGTGTCCCTGCGATCATGAGCACGCGTTTTCTCCCGACCAGACGTGAACGGGTGATCGCCTCCGTTCTCGTGACGATGCTTCCCTGCTCTGCGAGGACCGTCGTCATCTCCGGGATCGTTGCTTCCTTCGTCGGGTTCGGCGCCGCATTTTCCATCTACGGGATCGTCTTCATTCTGGTCTTTGTTCTCGGCTGCGTGCTTTCCCGGATAACTCCCGGTGAACAGTACGGGATGATCCTCGAGATGGCTCAGCTGCGCCGTCCGATCCCGAAGTATGTGGTGAAAAAAGCATGGATGCGTGTCAGCGAGTTCCTCTACATCGCGATGCCTCTTCTGCTGATCAGCAGTGTATTTCTGGGGATCTTTGAGTACCTCGGACTTGTCACGATGTTCGAGTCATTCATAGATCCGATTTCCACCGCGGTCCTCGGGCTGCCTGGATTTGCGTTCACCGCTCTCATGTTTGGGATCCTTCGAAAAGAGATGGCATTTGAGACACTCGCGGTCTTAGGGGGAACGACCGATCTTGCTTCCATCCTTTCGAGCAGTCAGCTCTATATCTTTGCCTTGGTGTGTGTTCTTTTCGTTCCCTGTATCTCAACGATCGCCGTTCTGATGAAGGAGATCGGGGTAAAAGCGGCCGCTCTTATCACGGTGTTCACTCTTCTGCTCGGCACTTCCCTTGGCGCGCTTCTGCATTTTGTGTTCATGCTTGTATGAGCCGGGGACCCCCTCCCTCTCTCAATAAAAATAACATGAGCGAGAGCCAACAGATGAGTAACAATGCTGACTTTTATCGGGCTTGGCCTCTTTGACGAATCTGATGTATCGGTCCGGGGAATGGATGCCATCAGATCCGCTGACACGGTGTTTCTGGAAGTGTACACCTCGGTTCTTACCGGCGCTTCGATCGAACGGCTCGAAGCCTGTTACGGAAAAAAGATCACGCCTCTTTATAGGGAGGACGTGGAGATCCATGCAGATAAGATCCTCGATGCCGCCGAGTCCGGGAACGCGGTTTTTCTGACCGCAGGGGACTCGATGATAGCGACGACCCATTCGGATCTCCGTATTCGGGCGGCAGATCGAAACATTCAGACAAAAATCATTCACGGGGCCTCGATCACGACCGCGGTCTGCGGTCTTTCCGGTCTGCAGAACTATCGGTTCGGCAAATCCGTTTCCGTCCCGTTTCCGTACGGGAAATGGTTTCCGATGACCCCGATCGAGGTCATCTCGGCAAACCTGAAAGAAAATCTCCACACGCTGGTGTTTCTCGATATCCAGAAGGACAAGGAACGCTACATGAAGATCTCCGAGGCGGTCGATCTGCTGGAAGAACAGGCCCGCCGCGTGGATGCAAAGATCCCGCTGTATGTCGGCATCGCCCGTGCGGGCTCGTCCGAGCCGGCGGTCCATGCAGGAAGTGCCGGGGAGATGAGATCATTTGAGTTCGGCTCCCCTCTGCATATTTTGATCGTCCCGGCAAAACTTCACGACATCGAGCGGGAGTATCTCGAGAGGTTCGCTGGTCTATGCTGATCGATGCATACGGGAAGATCTTTGCGAAGGACTCTGATCCTGAGAAGACCGTGCCAAACGACACGGTTCTTGGACAGACCGCGGACGAGATCTGCGAGATGGTCTCCTGTTATGCATCGGACGGCAGGGTGTTTTACAAAAAAGGTGATCTGGTCAACGCCGTCGCCTCGTTTGCCTATGGGTATGGGTGGCTGGATGCCGGTCGTTATCTAGGCTACTTCGCCGGCTCGCCGTCGGCTCCTCCAAAGATCGATGAATGCCTCCCGGAATCTCTTGCAGAGCATCTGATCGAGAAAACCTACCGGTATCAGAGAATGCTGACGAGCGCCTTGGACGGAGTTACTCCCGCGCCCGACCAAAAGACCGCGATGTATGCGGCGGCATGTTCGATCGAGGAGATGGCACGCTCGTATTTGGACGGAGGGGCCGCTCATCTTCCAGACGATCTTATCAATGCTCTGGTGCTGTTTTCCTACGGATACGGCTGGCTTGACTGCGGGGTTCGTGTCGGTCTGTTTTCGATTTCCGGAGACCGGCATCTCTTCACCATCTAAAACAGTCTTTTCCGCCACTTTTTCACGAGCTTCAGCGTTTTCTCTTTGTAAGGAGGATACCGAAGGGCGATGTCGGGTCTTGTTTTTCGGATCACGACCGTACGTTTCCTCGTGAATGTTTCCAGCGAATCTTTTCCGTGATACTTTCCCATCCCGCTTGTTCCGACCCCGCCGAAGGGTGAATTCTGGTTTGCAACCTGCATCATCACATCATTGATGCAGACTCCTCCGGAGGGATGAAGGTCAAGGAGGGTTTTGCAGAACTGTTTGTTCGCAGAAAAAATGTACAGAGCCAGCGGATCTTTTTTGATCAGCTGTTCAAGTTCATCTTTCCTATCCCAGGTGAGGATAGGGAGGATCGGACCGAAGATCTCATTCTGCATTATCGTGTCGGACATACCGGCTGACAAAATCGTCGGCGCGATCTTTCTTCCTGTCGGATCGTGTTCTCCTGCACGGAAGATGAGATTGTCCGGTGTTTCAAATGAAATCAGACGGTCATATGCCTCTTTTGTCACGATTTTTCCGTAGTCGCCATTTGTTGCCGGATTACTTCCGTAGAGGGTAACGATCTCTTCTTTGAGTTTTCTCACGAGTTCGTCCCGCACTGAGCTGTGTGCCAGCAGATAGTCCGGGGCAATGCAGGTCTGTCCGGCATTTGCAAACTTCCCCCAGGCGATCCGTTTTGCGGCTACGGAGATGTCGGCTGTCTCGTCGACGATGCATGCATTTTTCCCGCCAAGTTCCAGGGTCACCGGCGTGAGATGGATCGCCGCCTTTTCAGCGATCATTTTTCCGGTATCTTTCCCTCCGGTGAAGAAGATGTAGTCATACTGGGCATCCAGATCGACCTCATCCTCTACACTGACCCACTCTTCGGGAAAAACTTCCGCAAGGATCGTCCGGATGATTATCCCAGTCTCCGGGGATCGTCGGGATGTTTTTCCGATAACCACGTTTCCTCCGGCGATGATGCCTGCAAGCGGGAGCATGAAGAGATGGAACGGATAATTCCACGGAGACAAAAGGAGAGCAAGCCCGAACGGATCGTGACGAATAACAGTTTTTGCCGGAAAAAGCAGCAGGGGGGAGCGGACCTTCTCATCTCTCAGGAGTTTTTTCGTGTGCCTGATCAGGTAATCGATCTCGTGAAGGACAGGCGCGATCTCAAATGCGTATGCCTCGAACGGACATTTGCCAAGATCGGCAAACAGGGCGGCCGTGATCTCCGGTTCATGGTCCTCTATGGATGCACGGAGTTTTTGCAGAGCGAGGAGTCTGCGCTTTATCGGGAGCGTATTGCCGGCGTCAAAAAAATACCTGTGAGCTTCGATGGACATATGTTCCACTTGTGCTTCACAAAAATAAAAAGGGATCTATTGATTTTTCAACGTCTGGTGAAGGGTATGGATCCGCTTGCGGGCTGCAGTCGTTTCCTCATCTTCTTTTTCAAATGAGAGTGAGAGGATATCGCCGACGGTTGTGCCTGCCGGCAGGTTTTCCAGAGGGAACACTCCAAGCGGTCTCTCGCCTTTTGGAACGCGAAGCAGGAGCGCGGCTTTGTTGTTTTCTATTTCATCCACGGTCACGAGCAGCTTCATACCCTGATCCCGTCTCCCGACACGAGAATATTTCCTGCGATATGTTCGTTTCTAGTGACGACGGAGTAGACTGATCCGTCGGTCGTCACAACCACATCCCCGTCAAGATCGGTCCGGTAGATATGGTCGGTGTATTGTGCGAACCGTGTCAGGGCTTCGATATGCGGATGACCGTACTCATTGTCTGCACCAAGACTCATGACGATGACGTTCGGGCTGACTGCTTTGAGGAATGCATCCGTGGATGCGGTCGAACTACCGTGATGTCCGGCTTTCAGAATTTCCGCATCAATCGAGGTTCCGGTGGAGAGAATGTAAGCCTCGGCCTTCTTTCCGGCATCTCCCGTGAGAATAAATGAGACATTCCCGTAGGTTACGTTGAGAACGATGGAGTTTTCGTTGATATCGGGCGATGATCCGGTCATAATCAGATCCTGCGGCGGGGAGATGATCTCGATTTTCACGCCGTTCCATGGTGATGGAATAACATCTCCTTCTCTGACAAGAGAGTAACTGACATTTTCGTCAGAGATGTACTGCAGGAGTTTTTCATATGTTGCGGATGTATGTTCCACACCGTTGTCATAGACAACTCCCACGTCGTAGGCCGCGAGAACATCCTTTGCTGAACCGATGTGATCATAGTCCTGATGGGTTAGCAGCAGGAACTCCAGTTTTTTGACGCCGAGTGAGTCAAGATATGCAAATATTGCCGAGCGGGATTCCCGGGCCGAAGGGGACATCGTCTCTCCTGCATCTATCAGCGCATATGTTCCGTCTTTGGCAAGAAGTATCGCATCCCCCTGCCCGATATCGATGACATGCATGGAAAATGCGTGCTCATCGGTGATCAGCGGGGCAAGCGGTGTTGAACCCCCGAAGCCGCCAAGTTCCGCACCTCCAAAGATGACTACAGCGGCGATAACGAGCAGACCTGCGATAAGGCTGATGATCTTTTTCTGTGCCGAAGCTGATGAACGCCGTTTTCTGCCTGATCTCTTTGCCATATGAGGTAATGATATGAACACTGAAGAAAAAAAGAGATTGGTTTGGGTATTTTGGATTATGCGTTCTTTACAGAGCCCGCAGTCCAGGAAAGGATCATCGCAAGGACCAGAACGATGAGTGCCGCAATGATGGTTCCGTCAAGCATCTGAAGGAAGGATGCTGAGTAGTTGTCCGAGGCTCCCGCAAGGAAGATGTTTTTCAGGATGGAAACGATCCCGATGGAAATTGCCATTCCAAGCATTCTGGTGGTGGAAAGCGTTCCTGAAGCCATTCCAAACTCCTGGCGTGTCACGGAGTTCATAATGGCAGTGCTGTTGGGCGTTACAAAGATCGCGATACCTACTCCGAAGAGTGCCTGAACCGCGATCATGCTCCAGATGGCGGTCTCCGTACCGCAGGTGAGAAGAACGACCATTCCTATACTGATGATGAGCAGTCCCGTGGTCGTTGCATATTTTGGCGGGGCGTGTTTGATGAGCCGGTCGATCGCGGTGAGGATCAGAGATCCGATTCCAAATGCGGCGATGCTTGCCGAGAGGATCGCTCCGGTCAGCCAGACAGGTTCCGCGGAAGCTGCGCCCATAAGGAATGCTCCTGCAATTCCTGCGATGGTGAGAAGTACGCCGGAAGCAAGAAGCCATCTTGGGAGAAGGTGATCATAGAATCTGCCCGCCACGATTGTGAATAATACGAGGATCAGTCCCTGTGTGGTGACGATAAGGGCACGCGGGAGCGCGTCTGTTATTCCCCAGACATTTGTCATGTAGAGCGAGACAAGGGACCCCATTGCATAGATAGCCACATAATACAGCAGGTTTGCCGAGTTGTTGAAGGTGAATCCCCTGTTGTGCAGGATCAGGTTGATTGGAATAAGGGGATTTGCATTCCTCTTTTCATAGAAGAAGAATGCGATCAGAAGAATGATCCCTACGATAAGAATCCCGAATGCTTCCGCGTTTGGCTGTTTGGAAAATCCATAGAGCGAAAGCGCCATGCCGATCATAAATAGAACAGCTCCGATCCAGTCGTAAGGACCTTTGTCGGTCGGCTGATCACGCGGAATGAAGGGAAGTGCAAGGAAGAAGGAGAGAAGCGCCACGGGACAGAGGATGAGATATACCATCGACCAGCCGAAGACATCGGTCAGTGCTCCGGCAAGCAGAGGTCCGGCGAGCTGTCCCATAAAGACGCCGGTCATGGCGATCCCTATTGCGGTGCCTCGCAGTTCGATTTTCACGGCCGATGCAAGCAAAGCTATCGCGGTTCCAAACATCAGCGCATTTCCGATGCCCTCTATCGCCCGCATCATCAGGACCATTTCGCCTGACGTTGACATCCCAACCCCGAGTGATCCTATGCCGAGCAGAAGGACACCAATACAGAAGAACCACTTCTTGCTGAATTTATCGGCAAGTCTTGCCGCAGGTATAAGAAAAATCGTGGATGTGAGCAGGTAGACGGTAAGGATCCAGCCGTAAAGACCCCAGTAGTCAGGTCCCATCGTATATCCCAGTCCGTTCAGCATATTCGGGAGGGCGATGTTCGTCGCTTCTCCGATGAACGGGGGCAAAAAGCAGGCAATTCCGACTGTTATGGCAATAAGATATTGTTTTGCACTCAGACGCAATGTTTCCATATACATCTGTATTGTTTTTTGGATGTATTAATGAGTGTCTATTTTGCGTTGTTACTCAAAAAAGAGTTCGATCAATTACGTCTGCGGCCTTCTCTGACGATCTCATCAGCTCTGTTCTCATTCAGACCTGGTGCAAGAAATCGCCACTCGCTTTTTATCTCCCGTTCATCTGCTGGATCCCTATATTTCATGAGCATCGTTACGGCATGCATGCAGGTTTTGCAGAGGGGGACGGTGTTTTCTGGATCGGATTCTTCACCGAATCGGAACTGCTGATGAGGAACCGAAGTGTCTGCTCCGCAGAGATAGCAGACGTTTGGGTGATATCTCACCGTCTGCTTTTTTGGATTCGGTTTTTCTTCGAGGAAGAAAGGAGCGGGTTCATCATCTGATCTTCCGATCACCGATTTATCTCTGGCGAACGTCTGAGACGTCGGATATGTTTCTTCAGAGGGTTCTGGATCGAAAACTGCCGGCTCGCTCATCTCCCGAGGCTCTTTTTCAAAAATGTCATCTTCAGAGGTATCCGTTATCCTATGAGAATGTTTTTCTCCCTCAGGTGTACGAGCATGATCTTTTGTAGGGAATTCTGGGGGTCGTCCTGATGATTTTCCCTGACCGAAGATCCCTGACAAAAACCCTCTTTTTTTTGGTTTGTCCGCCCGTCCGTCCGCCGTCAGGGCATCGATGCCGTAACCAGATAATGGTCCATGATTCGCTTCGTCATAGACGCTCGACGAACCTGTGTGTTCTTTTGATCCAAGAATAGGATTATTTTTTCTGATCTTTTTTGGTTTTTCACTGCTGATGGATCCGCCTAATGGATCAAACTCCTTTTTTCGTGCCAATTCAATGATCCCCTGTTATAGGGAATATACATTTTCGTTTACTTAATACCTCTGTCCCTTCTATCCAGATTTTTTCAGATTGCGTGTTCATTCCTGTATTTGAGATTTGGATCTCTCTACTTTTCGTACAAAAAGAATACATACTAGTGAGAGGTATTGTATAGTATCAGAACTAATTCTGATTAACACGAGAGTGATTCTATGAAAAAGACTTCCTATTTGTTTATTGCTCTGATCGTCCTCTTTCTCTTCGCCGGTGCTGGATCAGCACAAACCATTGGCGGTGACAAAGGTGTCGTTCAGGTAACCTGTGATGTGAACGGGGCATCCGCCTCTCTGATTTCCATCAACGGTGATGTTGTTGAGACCAAGACCATTACCAACGGTATGGCTGAGTTCTACGTGTACACGACCGGCACTCCTGTGAATCAGGTCATTGTTTCTGCAGACGGTTATTACACTGCCAGTGCCTCCGTCTCCGTCCCGGCAGCCGGCGAGACCACTGTTGTCCCGGTAACGCTTGAGGCAAAACCGGTTGGCGGCGACCGCGGTTTCCTCCAGGTAAACACCAATGTCATTGGAGCAAAAGTTGATGTTATGTCGTCAGGTTCAGTCGGCTATTCCGGATACACCGATGTTGACGGCAAGATCCAGTTTGCTGTGTATACGACTGGTACACCAATTAACTCTGTTGTCGTCTCGGCACCCGGATGGGTCACCCAGACCGTTTCAGTAACTGTCCCTGACAAAGGTCAGACTGAGATCGTCAATATTGAGATGGTTTCCACTAACCCTATAATTGGCGGCGACCAGGGCGTTATCAGCGTTACCAGCAATGTTGAAGGCGCAAAAGTCGAGCTGATCTCCATCTCCGGTTCTGTCGGTTACACAGGTATGATCTCCAACGGTAAAGCAGATATTGCGGTTGTCACGACCGGAACCCCGGTCAATCAGGCACGTGTCTCCGCGACCGGTTATCAGACCGCCACTGTCGGGGTAATCATGCCGTCAAAAGGTGAGACCCTTACCTTCAATGCTCCGCTGAACGCAACACCCGCATCCCCGATGGGCTTTGCCATACTCGGTCTTCTTGGTGTAATTGGTGTAGTTGCTTTAGTCCGCAGGGACTAATCTTATTTTTTTCTTTTCTCATTCACATTTCCTGTCAACGGGATTTAATATCTCAAAGTTCTATTCTGATTACAGCTATGAGTGATTTGGAACCGATCGATAATCCGGAAAGCTGGTTTTCAGCTGGTGAACGTGAACGTGATGCAGGAAATCTCCGTCAGGCTCAGTTGTGCTTTGAGCGGGCAGTCGTTCTCGATCCGCACAATGCAGTGTACTGGTCAGAATTAGGGCTCGTGATGCATGAGAACAATGATGAGACCGGCGATCCCCTCCGCTGTATTCGCCGTGCGCTCGAACTGGATCCGCGTTGTGCTGCGATCTGGTGCGCGAAAGGTGTCGTTCTCTTTCGTCAGGGAGATCCGCAAGCTGCAGTGGTGGCATTTCAGCGGGCAACGAAACTTAATCTTCGTGAGGCTGATTACTGGATGAATCTTGGTCTTGCCTACGCAGCTCTCGAAGAGTACAATAATGCTCTTCAGGCATTTGAGATCGGCATCGAACTTGTACCAACCGATGCAGGATTCTGGGAAAGAAAAGGAACGGTCCTTCGTGAACTTGGCGAAAAAGAACGCTCAGAGATATGTCTGGCCAATGCCCGCCGCTTTTCCTGAGGGCATAATCATCTTAAGGTCTCTTCAGGAACATATGCTCACACAGGCCTGATTACGCCTGCAGTTTCGAGTTTATGATAGAGGTATCCGTCCCGCACTCCGGATCTGCTGATGATCACCTTCTTACTTCCATAATATCCAGCGATAGTCTGGAGGATGATCATTCCAGGAATGAGCGTGTGGATCCGTTCGGGAGCCACGTTGAGGATGTATGATATTGCGGTTTTTCGATCTCCATCTGCCAACTCGATCATTTTCTGAAGATCATTGATGGTGTATTCTATTCCAGGAGCGTCTTTGCCATTCAGTTCGCGGTTCAGGCGGCAGCTTGCCCGGACCGTCCCCCCGACGCCGCAGATGGCTGTTGCAGGAATATGTTTACAGGATGCAGGAATCAAATCGAGTTTGGTCTTCACCTCCTTTTCGATACGTTTACGCTCCGCAGGAGTCGGCAGAAGATCTGAAATGAATGAGGTGTAAGCATTCAGGGAACCGATCTGCATCGATTCGGTGGTGAGGATCTCGTTATTCTGATAAAACACCAGTTCAGTACTCCCGCCGCCAATATCCACCAGAAGGCCGTCATGCATATCAACGGTCTGCAAAGCTCCATAGTAGTCGAAAACCGCCTCTTCTCTGCCGCTTAGGACATCAACATCGAATCCTGTATGTTTTCTGATCTCCTCGGTTACTTCCAGCGTATTCTCGATATTTCGAAGCGATGCCGTGGCAAATACATACAGACGCTCCACTCTCACACTCTCCAGTATCATTTTGAAGTCATGTAAGACATCCACTGCTTTTTTTATCCCTTCTGGTGTCAGACGCCGTTTTTTTACATACCCGACGAGTCCTGCTGTATGTTTTTTACTGAGTTTCGGCTCAAGAGCGCTGCCGTTTACGTTGTACAGTACCAGACGTACCGTATTGGAACCAAGATCTATCACGCCGTACATTGTTTTGGTTTCTCCCTCGCCATGCTCTGGTTATAGCTTACACGTGAAGATTCTTAATAGTGTGCTATAGAAAAAAAGAGGAGTGCAGTGAAATTTTCAGTTATTGAATTCTCTGATGACGTTGACCATCTCGATTGCCCCCACCGCGGCATCGAAGCCTTTGTTTCCTACCTTTGATCCGGCGCGTTCAATCGCCTGTTCAAGATTATCTGTTGTCAGAACACCAAACATGACCGGAATTCCGGATCTCAGCGAGACGGTCGCGATACCTTTTGTCACCTCATTACAGACATAGTCGTAGTGGCTTGTTGATCCGCGGATCACGGCTCCCAGACAGATGACCGCGTCATACTTTTTGGACGCCGCCATTTTTTCGGCGATCAGCGGGATCTCGAATGCTCCGGGGACCCAGGCGATCTCTATGTCGTCATCTGCCACATCATGCCGTTTTAGGGCATCCAATGCCCCTCCAACCAGTTTTGCTACGATAAACTCATTGAATCTTGCTGCAACTATACCTATTTTAATGTTTTTTGAAACCAGCTTTCCTTCGTAAACTTTCACACTAATCACCTTAACAGTCCATTGGACTCATCTTTTTCTGTTCAACTGCAAGAGCCGAAGCCTCCTGCTCTCTCCGGTATGTCTGGAGGTCTTTGATGGTCACAAAGATCAGATTATACTTCTTCGCCATCGAGATAAGCTCGGGAGTCCGCATCATTTCTCCATTGTCCGCCATGATTTCACAACAAAGTCCTGCCTCCTTAAGTCCCGCCAGTTTCATGAGATCGACGGTCGCTTCGGTGTGTCCTTCACGTTCGAAGACGCCGTTATCTTTTGCAACAAGCGGGAACATATGCCCCGGTCTTCGAAAATCGCCAGGGCGTGCCAAAGGATCGATACATTTTCGTGCCGTGATGCCGCGTTCTACCGCGGAGATGCCGGTGGTGGTGTCGACATGATCGATGGAGACAGTGAATGCTGTTTCGTGATTGTCGGTATTTTTTATCACCATCGGCGGGAGAGAGAGTTTCTCGGCGAGCTGTCCCGACATCGGCATGCAGATCAGCCCTCTGCCGTATTTCGCCATGAAGTTGACATTTTCCGTAGTGGCATGTTCGGCGGCACAGATCAGGTCACCTTCATTTTCTCTGTTTTCATCGTCGGTGACGATGATCATCCTCCCATTTCTGAGAGATTCCAGCGCTTCTTCGATTGTGTTAAATGTAAACATGGCTAAAATCCTGCTTTGCTGAGGTATTCCTCGGTTATGACACATCTTTGCGGTTCGCTCTTCTGCATTCGGGTGATGAACCGTTCAACGTATTTGCCAATCATATCACACTCCAGATTCACAGTCTCTCCCTGAGATTTTGTGAGAAGGGTCGTGGATCGTTCCGTGTGGGGAATAACGGCAATGCTGAATGAATTCTGAGTTGTGGATGCCACTGTAAGGCTGATGCCGTCAACTGCGATGGATCCTTTTTCAACGATGTATTTCAGAATGCTGTTATCAGCGGTAATGGTGACCCAGACGGTTTTTCCATCCCGGCGGATCATTGAGATAATTCCTGTTCCGTCAACATGACCGGTGACGATGTGCCCGCCGAAACGACCGTTTGCCGCCATGGCACGTTCAAGATTCACGAAACTTCCAGCTCTGAGTGCTCCAAGAGAAGTCCGTGCGAGTGTTTCGCTTGTGGTATCGGCATCGAAACTCTGCCCGGCAAGTTTGCTTACGGTAAGACAGACGCCGTTCACTGCCACACTGTCCCCTAGACGCAGGTCTTCAAAGATCCTGTCGCCTCTGATGGAAAGTATCGAGGAGTTTTGACCTTGCATGATCCTGGTCACTGTTCCGATCTCCTCTACGATTCCGGTAAACATGATCTTTGACTCCTGTGCAGGTTGAACCAGCCTGATTATCTATTCAACCCTCAGCTATTTAATCGTTATCAATTTTGAGTTTCAAATCAAAAATGAGTTAAAATGATTTTTGACCTGCCTGATGCCGGTGCTTTCCGGCTCTATGCAGCTTGATTCCCTCACGTATTTACTATGGCTGGCAGCGTCACGAAAAATCATAAAATAAAAACAAAAACAGTGGACCCGAAGGGATTCGAACCCCTGACCTCCGCCATGTAAGGGTTTTTGAAAAATCGGAAAGTTGTACGAATGATTTATTAGAAAATCAAGATATATCATTAAATCTTGATAAAAATACCCAATTGGAGACACTTAAAAAAGAAACGCAAAATCCGCGCGGTTGTCTTTGTACCTATCTTGATGACCCTGAGTTTAAACATAAGTATCTCAACTTCTGCGAACGGACCGGGACGAACAACGAAAGAACCCGAAGAGGGTATTATTCCGGATTGGAGTCTCTCTTACCCCTCACAACACCACGGGATTTATCAGATTATTCTGAAAATAACGGTAAGAATATCACTTCATCGGAGCGGAAAGGATTATTAAAACTGTTTAAGTATCTCGAAATAAAAGAGATGATAACGGTATTAAACAACTACCCTATTCAATTGTGGAGGGTTAATTTAAATCTTGCAGAAATGACTAAAGGAACGCGGTCTAATGGACGGTTAAAGGATCTCACAGATGATGAAATCTATGATGGTCTGTATAGTATCGAACCGGCATTCAGAGATTATTATCTATTAATGGCATACTCCGGAGCGAGACATTCACAACTGTATGAAGCTTTATCAAAACCACGTGAAATAATCCACGTTTCCGACACTGTCATTAAAATAGATGTCCGCGGTTTAAGTCAGGGGAAAAAGAATGCGTATTACTTTTATTTCCCGTCTGAAATGGAAGAAATTTTAATTAATTACAAACATACCGGATGTATCTATAATCTTAGTAAAGATATTTCTTCGGAGACTCCAAAAGGCAGGAAAATAAACCCCGCGGGTCTGAGAAAATGGCATTATACCTTAATGCGGTCCGGTGATGTCTGTATAGATTCGACTGCCGCAGACCATATACAGGGACGGAGTCCTAAAGGGATAAGCGATATCCATTATCTGGATCTTGATAAGATGAGTGATGAAGGATACTGCCGCATAGTTTCAAAACTTACCCGCGTGTTTTGCATTCCCCACTTGAAACAAACAGCGACAACCGCAGACAAGGCGTGCAATTAGAGAAAAAATAAAAGGAGATTGAACTAAAATGAAATTTTATGAAAATTCAGAACTTGTAGCCACATTGACCAACGAAGAAGCAGTCGAACACTGCATTAAATGCTCATATTGTTACCACAACAACGACGGGTCACACTCATGTATTTTAGGGGTTGAAGATTGGAACCTTGAAGAAGAGTTAGAGAACGAGGACGACAACCAACTTGAATGTTGGATATCCTAACCTTTTTTAATTCTTATGCGCGTTTCAGTATTCACCTTCAGGATGACAAAAGACATACTGAAAAACAAGAAAAATTAATAACCTCAATTTTAACTCTATTTTTAAAATAAAGGTATTATAAACCATATTCTCATTATTATAAGTATATATACCAATAAGCAAGTATATATACTTACAACACAATTAATATTGCATTTTCTGAGATAGATTATTATGCATATCCGTACAGATATTAATATTGTAGTTCGGTATCTTTTTGTATCGTACTGGACTGCGGGAAAAAAATAAAATGTTCAGCCAGAAGGTGAGAGTAGACATATTAATCCCGTATGGTCTACGCATCGAAGCCAAAAATCTAGGGATCTCAATATCACAGGTGACAACCGATGCGTTGAAAAATGCCATCGATGCTAAGAAATTAGAGTTGATTTAATGGAAAGCGAAATACATAAAAGGGGTCTTGATACCGATTGCACTCTGCATCAAGACAAGTTCAAAACACTCACAGTAGATTCGACCTCAAGGGATATATTGTTTTTCCATGAGGTCACGTCATGACGGTTATATCGATACATGATTCCTTAATGGACCTCGTCGATGTGATTTTATTAAAGAGTAGGTCAAAAATGCCTTTAGGATCATGGACGGAAAATACATACTCCCTAAACTCATCTGAGGTCCGGGTACACATCGCAAACGGTGGTAATATTGGATTTTTCCCGAAAAACGGTCTTTGTATTATCGACGCTGATTCTGAGGAATTGTATAACTCCGTCCCTCTTGGATGGAAAGATACGTACACAATCAAAACGGGACGAGCATCCGGTGAAGGTAAGCACGTTTATTTAGTCTGTAAAGATGCACCAACCGGAGCAAAATATGTATTTGGTGATAAAGGAGATATCCGTTTAACCGGTCACCGGTCCTATGTGCTCTCTCCCGGGTCGATTCATCCCGATTCAGGATTAGCCTATGAGGTGATTAATGATGCAGAGCCTCGTATCGTGTCTTGGACGGATTTAAAAGCGTGGATAAGGTCAATGGGTGGGTTGACAGACTCACAGCCGGAAACTCCCATTACGACCTCTTGGAAAGCACACTCTTTGAAAGAAGGAAACGGGTTAGCAGAAAGGCTTGGTTTAAAGGTCACTGATTATCTTATGCCTGTCGGGGAATCCACTTACATTAACGTGAAGGGTGAAATTAGAGGAGCTCATCCGATCCACGGCAGCGAGACCGGGAATAATTTTAGTGTAGACCCTGCCGCAAATGTATTTTACTGCTTTAGACACGAGACAGGAGGGTCCGGTCTCGAAGCATACGCTATAGCTAAAGGGATCATTCAATGTGAAGAGTGTAAACCGGGTTGGTTCATGGGAGAAAACGCAGGAAGGGTTCTGGACTCGTTAGAGAAAGATGGATACAAGACTCATGCCGACCTTGAAGGGATTAACATAGATGAACTCCGATCTTGCTTGAAACCCTCCACGGGAGGGAAGGAGGAACCCCTAACGCTGAATCTGGAGTCTGATAACCTCATTATGCAATATATTGCAACAAGTCAACTCAAAGGTGGATTTTTAGAGTACTCAACCGCGGGAGCCTTCGCTTTGATGAGCACATTAGCGGATCGGAAATTATCTATTACATTCCCAGAGATAGGCAACATTTATACAAATGTATGGGGTCTGATGATAGGTGATGCTTCAAGTGGTAAGACATCCACATTCGACGAGTTGTCTAGGATCTTGGACTTTATCGGGAATACCTCCCCAAAACTCGCAGCAGAGTATAGCGTCCAAGTAGTGGGTGAAATTCTATCTAAGAACGCTCACCGGGTTGTGTTTAACGATGAAATCGCAAAACTCCTAGAAGAATCCCACCGGAGCGGCTCACATATGCGGGGAATCCTTGATCTATTCTGTGTTCTGTACGACAACCCCAACGAATACGTTAAAGAATTAACAGGGAACAGAGAGTTTGCGGCACAAAATGTTTATCTGACTAATCTGTTCGCAACTACCGGATCTAAATTTATAGCCGAAAGTGAAGAGACGGATGTTACCGGGGGGTTATGGTGCCGTTTCTTACTTTTTCAATGTCAAGGTCCAGCTAATCAAAATCCGTTAAGCACACCCCGGAGGGAGAGGGGAGGCGGAGAGAACCCTTGGAACGATGTTATCATACACGCACGGAAGATTCAGCAGGCTCTTGATATGTTCGACCATTTCTCTTTATACCCTAGTGAGAAAGCAATGAACGAATACAACACATGGGATACATCCCGCACAAAGGCTCAACAGAACGAGCTTGAAGGCAGCCTTATCAAACGTCTTAGGATGTATGTATTCAAGCTTGCCATGCTCTTCTACATGGGTTCTATGGGGTTCTGTGAGGACGTGAAACATGAGTATAAACAGACCCCACACGATGGACGAGATTTACTAAGACTATCGTCCATGAATCCCGGCATTCAAAGGAAGGGGGTATGCGAACTCGACATACCGGATCAGTATATCACAGAAGCCAAACGGTTGATTGATGGTTACTTTATCCCTCGATCCTTCGAAACCTACACCCGTACGTGTCGGGAAGGTCGTACTCTGTATGCATCTGTTATGCAGGTTCTCGAAGATGCGAGAGGGACACCGATAAGTAAGGATGATATTAATAAAAGGCTCAAAAACCAGAAATCCTTTTCCAGCCGTGAGGTTATGAACACCCTCCTCGACGGAGAGGGGGATGGGGTTATCATGTTTACAAAAATACCCTATCATCATCCGGTCAAAGGTGAGTGTACGAAAAACGGGTATGTGTTGACAAAGTTTTTTGGAAGAAAAGATAATGTGGAAGTAAAGGGGGTAGTATGTTAAAAATGATAGTAGATATGGTAGATAGTGTAGATAGTATAGATAATTTGAATAATATAGATAGTCTTGATAGGGTAGATAAGGTAGACATCTTGAATATCTTGACATCTTGTCATCTTGTATTCGTACCGGACCATGCGAGAATACAAGATGTCTGCTTTCCTGATCTTCGTGGTGGGTTTTGTAGGTACACCTCGCTTGAGGATAGCGACAGCCGGACCTTCAAGGAGTTCAGATAATAATGTTTTCAAAAAATAAACCACGCGGTCCGGCACATCACAGCCAAAAAACACGGGGACCGCTTCTTAAAAACCAACCAAAAAACCAACCAAAAGGGAGAAAAAATAAATGGTAAATAACGTAACAGATATACCGGAAACAAGCTCAAATTGCGGATATTCTAGAGAACGGCTCTTAGATTTGAGCGGAAAAATCCTAGAAAAGCTTGAGCAGAAATTGACCCAAGGGGAAAGGTTCAAGATGAGTCAGTCTGACCCCACATACCTAGGGTATATTAGAGCGTTCAGCAGTCTCATGACGGCTCATAACTCCACTTTGAAGGATTTTGAGTTAGCCGAATTGGACCTAAGAGTTAAGCAGTTAGAGGTTGAATCGAGCCATAAGGAATTAGTGAGAGTGAAAGAATGACAACAGTAAATAATATTAAAAATAGGGTCGATGCATTAGCACCGGCAGAGGGACCCGTACCCACGGATCCCAAAAAAATGACCGATAAACAGCTTATGACTAGAATCATTAAAGATCGGTATGGGAGACTACCCACGCCGGAGGAGCTCACACCTGAAGGATCCAGTCAGTTAATTGAGACGCTGAGGAGGGAAAGAGATGAATAACCCGGAATTTGATTTGGAGAAATTCAAAGCGACAGAAAGAGAGACGGCCCTACAAAAAATTTTAAAAGACGCGGAACGACGGAGACTCGCCTCGGAAGCCGCAGCATGTATTAAAATTGCCACGGATTTAAAAACCGTCCGGGATATAGAGGAAAAAACAGGAAGTAAGAGTTTTAGAAGATTATGACACCAATCACCAATGATACCAACATGGTCCTTAGGGCCACATCCGACGCTAGAAAGCTTGAATTGATTTCCGCACATCTTAACATAAATTTGGCTGAAATTATCTTAGAGGAGACCGCGAAGGAGCAAGCAGAACAGTTAGCTGAACTTAAGAGGCAAGAGGAAGAGCTCCAAAAGGAACTCGTTCGTAAACTCAAAGCACAGCGCGAGTTCATTAAGCAGGGATTTTTGAGCGGATCCATAATAGCTATCACACCCAAGCGCAAACTTTGGAGCGATGTGGATCAGCTCACAGACTCGCAATGTTATACTATTAAAAATGCAGTCCATGAGATCTTAAACACAAACTCGTTCCCTGTATACGCAAGGGAAATTCATATCGACTGCGATGGGGTGGATCTTTTGATTCTGTGCCGCAAGTCAGCTTAAACCCCATACCATTCCTTTTTTGATTACACTACCACACTGTCTTAACACTGTCTTATATTGGCAATACACAAGCGTTTAACGGTCTTTTAAGCGGGTCTGATGTTGAGATGATACAAACACCTTACCCATTGAGAGAGAACCCTTTAACGGCACGCTGTGAAGGTCTGTGTTTTACCTCCTCCCCCACCACGTGGAGGGATTTATTCTATTTTTGCCAAATATCATAAAAAACAGGATTTTTTACTAAACTGTACTTAAGTATATATACCCTTGGGATAACCGCTTATTGTGTACGTACAAGACATTTTGTACTCACAAAACAAAAAGGAGGAAGCTCATGAGCCAAATGGTAAAACAAACCCGCAGGAATAGAGAACGAGTTAATGTTACTATTCCGCAGACCGTTAAAGACATTGCAACGAAAAACGGTTGGAATATGTCTAAAATCTTAGAACAAGCTATTTTAAGCCGTATTAAAAACAGTGGACCCGAAGGGATTCGAACCCCTGACCTCCGCCATGTAAGGGCGACGTCATAACCACCTAGACCACGAGTCCAAATTACCTTACTAAATACTATTTACGGAGTTATTAATCCTGCGGAAAAGGAGTGGGAATGATCCCGACCCGATTTCTGTCTTATGCAAGACCGAATGACTTCAGGGTAACAGCGGTGTCGACCTTTCCGACCTGATACACTTTGCCCGTGGAGACTTCGTTGATGATGACTTCGGCCGGTGAGAACAGGCTCTTGTCGATCTTGTAGAAGTCGTATCCTGCTTCCTTGAAGATCTCATTGAACGGTTTGCCGTATCCGTTCGATGAACAGCTGGGGATCTTCTCAAGATAGTCGACGATCTCCGGAGCATTCATCGTCAGGTTGATCTGTCCGTGGTAGATGGTTGCGTCGTTTGTAACGCCCATGGCGAGTTTTGCTCCTCGTACCGGCGGGATCGGGGCAGTACCTGCGGCCGCAATGATCTTTGTCGTGTCAAAGCCGAGTTCGTTCAGTTTGTACACTGCGGTCTCGACGCAGCGTCCGGCGACCTGAATAGAGCCGACGATGGATGACGTCGGGGCAACGAGTGCGCAGACGTTCGCGACATCGACCTTACACTTCTCTGCGATCATCTCCATGACCGCTCCGCTTGGCAGACGGTCTGCTTCAAGACAGATCACTGCTGCATCTGAGTCATCCTCATAGCCGATCACTTCATAGGTGTGTTTCGGCTGAAGGGACAGGGCGCGTGCGGGTCCGGATCCCATTGCGAAGAAGTTGTCAAGTTTCACGGTCCAGCCGGCTTTCTGTGAGCCGAGGCAGGAGATGGCCGGGAAATCGGTGTTCACATCGATGAAGGTCATCGGGAACTGGCCGACCATACCCTGACGGAAGGCAATGTCTCCAAGGCCGCCCATACAGATGCGGGTGAAGTAGTCACCTGCTCCGTATCCGCCTGGGACACTCACACCACAGTCGACCACACGGGAACCGTTGTCGAGTTCGTGGTATGCAACATTAAACAGATCTGCGTTCTCTACGAGTTCTTCGAAGAGATCAAGTCCAAGTTCGTTTACACTTACCAAAATAAATCACCCTAAGGAATATTATTCAGATATGGAACCGTCAAATAGATAAGAGTTATGAGTCGGGATCGTTTCTCTCAGTTCTTCTTCTGCAGGAGCTTACTGACCCGTTCTTTCTCATATCTGAGGTTCACATAGCGTTTTCTCCCGCTCCCTTTATTAGCATAGTCAACGGTGATCACCCGGAGATGATCGAGTTTTTCGACGATCTCATTGAATCGGGTAAGCTTTGGAGCATCCTTCGTCATCGATCTGCGAAGGTCTCCGGTCGTCAGCAGCGTTTGTGTGCCTGTCATCTTCACCAGCTGTTCGAGGATCTGGAGTTCATCCGGAGAAAGAGTTTTGATCGTTCCGGCAAGATGGAGGTCCTGTGAAGCTGACGCGGCTTTTTGCAGATCTTCCTGCGTGACCGCTCTTCTTGCATCCGTTTCCGCGTACATTACTGCGCGTTTGATCATATCCAGACCTATGCGGATGTCTCCGCAGCGCATCGTCCGGTCCACGATATAATCCAGCTGTTCTGAGGTGAGAACGTTTGGGTAGAGACCCTGGGCGACCCGCTGTGAGAGGATCCCTGCCACCTCTGCAGCGCTGTATGGTTCGAAGTTGACCGTCTCGTATCTGAAAACCGAGGCGACCCGTGCATCAAGTATGGACTCGAGGAGGATATCCGGGTCGCTGATGACGACGATCACCCCGATCGCTATCTTTTGGTAAACTTCGTGGATACGCAAAGCAGCGTAGAGAACATTGTTGAACTCTTTATTGTAAATCAGATAGTTCGCATCATCCAGACAGATAAGCGGGATCACTTCCTCCTTCTCAACATATTTTGCGAGCATGTCCATGAGAGTTTTGAAAGCGGTTCCTGAGGGCGGCTGCCTGTTTTTTGTCAGTTTCGTATATATCCGGGAAAAAACTGCATACTCTGTGCTGTCGATCTGGCAATTGATATGGATCGGAACGATTTTTGTTGCCGCTCCCTCCACCTCTTCAAAAAATTTCTTAACAGATGTGGTTTTTCCGGTGCCGGGAACACCCCTGCAGATTGTATTTAGGATGCTTCCGCCGATCAGGGCGGGTTTGACGGCAAATGCCAGTCTTTCGATCTGTTCGTCGCGGTAATCAAACTGCTCGGGGACATACGTGATCTCAAAGACTTCTATGTCTCTGAAGAGGGTCTGATCCCACATGAGCAGATTTTTTTTCATTTTATCCTCATTTCATACATTTTTTACAGAGTGTCTTCCCCATAAAAAGATTGGAGACGTCACGCTGCACTTTGGATACCGGAACCCCGCATTTCTCACAGACAAATTCTCCTTCATGGATCTCCGGTGTTTCCTTATTTTGGGTCGCGATCTCAGTCTGATCATCCTCCTCTGACTCTTCGGGCTGGATGATCCTTGTATCCTCCAGGATATCCGGGGGGATCTCCTCCCCCTCCTCGTCCACCGGATGGATGAGCGGAACTTCCTCCATTGGGAAGTAGCCGCTTTCCAGATCTTCCGGCGCGTCCCGTTCAAGCACCCGTTCTTTATATCTCTCGACCGCCGCTCTGGTTACGGTATCCTGCACACCGAATTCATCCAGGGTCTGTCCGAGAAAATCGACGAGCTCTCTTACTGCGCCCTCATCCTCGGCTATGTCGGAAACTTCGACCCTCAGGCTCTCATAATTGCCCAGATTGATCGTCACTCCAATCGTAACTGTTCTCTTGTCTACCATAAGCAGTATGATGTGTTAACGTATGTTTTGCAAAGAATTAATGATACTGATGAATGATATAATAGTTAATCGGACAGATGATGAAAGTTACCCCCGCTGAACCGCAAGGTCATGATGATGCGTGGTCCTGATGTCCCATCACTTTTCTTTATCCATGCTCGCTGGATCTTTGTGATCGCAATCTCCGGTTTTTTCATCTTCCCCTCCAAATAATGTACCCTGCATGGCAAAACGCGGTCTGAAAAAATGTGTCGTCTACCCTCAAATCGTCCCTACGGATGAGTCTGATACGATTTCAGCGCAGATCACGTTTCCATATCGTCATCTTAACTACTCATTTACAATTGAGATCCCGCTTTCTCTTTACAAGGGCGCAAAAAGATCGGGAAAGTCCGCCAAAGTTCCGGCAGGGATCCAGGATGCCTGGCTTGCCGGATATTATGCAGCCTTCACTCTCGATCCTTGTCTGAACCGGGTGTATCAGACTCTTCTGTCCAAATTTCGCAAAATCAGAAATGAGCGAAACCTGAATGATGATGAATATCTGGAACTTTTGACTGCGTATGTTCAGTCTCTTCCGTATGACACGGAAAAACTTTCTTCAATCGATCCTGCACCCCGCTTTCCGGTCGAAACGATCGTTGACGGCACCGGGATCTGCAGCGACAAGTCCCTTCTTCTTGCAGGTCTTCTCTCTCACGAAGGGTATGCGGTCTCAGTTCTCCAGTTTGCAAAAGAGAATCATCTTACAGTCGGTCTGCCCGCCCCGCCCGGATATGATTTCGCCGGGTGCGGTCATGCGGTCGTCGAAACCACTGCGATATCATATATCGGTCATCCTGCCGGTGAGTACGCCGACACAACGTCAAGGCCAAAGGTTTTTCCGATCGGGCACGGCACAAAGCGGTACGGCAGTATCCGGGATGTCGCCAAGATCCTTGAAATGCTCGATTCTCTCAATGAAAAGATATCTGAGAACGGGACGCTTACTTTGGAGATCGTCCGTCTTCATGAAAAACTTCTCGATCTTAAAGATGAACTTACGCGGTCCAGTGACGAACTCCTGGTTTTGTCTGCCGAAGAAAAAATTCAGGAGTACGAAGCGCTTCGTCATCGCCACAACGCCAATGTTGCCCGTCTTAAAAAAATGATCGACTCCTACAACAGACTTGTGGGCGAGTATCAGAAACTCGCCGGCCTTGCCGAGTTCATTAAACATAACCGGCTGGATCGTCCGGCTGTCTCCCGCAAACTCAACTCGGCCGTGGATTAATTTCCTCCCGGGTGTGGGAGTCTTATATGGGAAGAAAAACAAAACCTATTCCACATGTTGACCGAGGAACTTCCAAAGACCTACGACTTTGCCTCTGTCGAAAAACGCTGGCTTGACCAGTGGGACGACAGCGACTTTTACTTCGATAAAGACTCAAAAAAACCTCAATACGTAATAGATACTCCTCCGCCGTATCCGACTGGAAAACTCCACATCGGGCACGCTCTTAACTGGGTATATATGGATATCATCGCCCGCTATAAGCGTATGACAGGGTTCAATGTTATGTTCCCGCAGGGGTGGGACTGTCACGGGCTTCCGACCGAGGTGAAGGTCGAAGAGACTCACAATATCACAAAGAACGATGTCTCCCGTGAAGAGTTCCGCACAATGTGCCGCGAGCTCACAATAGAGAACATCACCAGAATGCGGCAGAGTCTGAGAACGATGGGATTCTCCGTTGACTGGAGTAATGAATACATCACGATGGAGCCGTATTACTACGCAAAGACTCAGCTGTCGTTTTTGCGCATGCTCAAGGCAGGTTACATCTATCAGGACGAACATCCGGTCAACTTCTGTACCCGCTGCGAAACGGCGATCGCCTTTGCCGAAGTATCGTATTATGAAGGAGAGACGCTTCTCAACTTCTTTGACTTCGACGGCATCGAGATCGCGACGACCCGCCCCGAGCTCCTCGCAGCCTGTGTAGGGGTCGCTGTCCATCCGGATGATGAGCGGTATACATCTCTCGTAGGGAAAACGCTCCGGGTCCCGATCTTTGGTCATGAGGTCGTCATAATCGCCGATGACGCCGTTGACATGACCTTCGGGTCCGGCGCTGTGATGATTTGTACATTCGGTGACAAGACCGATGTGTTCTGGTGGAAGAAACATCATCTCCCGCTCAGAAAGGCTCTGACGACCAAAGGCACGATGACCGCGATCTGCGGAAAGTATGAGGGCATGCCTTCTAAAGAGTGCCGCGCAGCCATCCTTGCTGATATGAATGAGCTCGGCATTCTAAAAGACCAGAAGAAGATCGAGCAGAGAGTCGGCGGCTGCTGGAGATGCAAGACTCCGATCGAGATCCTCTCCGAGCGTCAGTGGTTTGTGAAGGTGAACGGCGGCGAGATCGTCAAGGCTGCCCGGGAAATCAAATGGTATCCAGAACACATGCTCCAGCGCCTGGAAAACTGGGCGGAACAGATGGAATGGGACTGGTGCATCTCGCGGCAGAGGCTGTTTGCCACCCCGATCCCGGTCTGGTTTTGTGACAAGTGCGGTGAACTGATCCTTCCCGATGAGGCCGATCTTCCGATCGATCCGACGATCGAAAAACCAAAACATGTCTGTCCTAAGTGCGGAGGAACCGAGTTCACCGGCGAGAAGGATGTTCTCGACACCTGGATGGACTCGTCCATCACCGACCTTCACGTCACAGGATGGGACGGAAGCGGCATGCCGCCATACTTCCCAGCCCAGATCCGCCCGCAGGGTCATGATATCATCCGGACCTGGGCCTTCTATACGATCCTCAGAAGCATGGCCATTCTCGGGGAGAAACCGTGGGATGGTATCCTCATCAACGGCATGGTTCTTGGTGAAGACGGGTTCAAGATGTCCAAGTCACGCGGCAATGTGATCGGTCCGGAAGATGTTATGGGGCCTTATGGTGTGGATGCTCTGAGACAGTGGGCGGCTTCAGGCTCGTCGACTGGTCAGGATATCCTCTTCAACTGGAACGATGTGGTCGCTGCATCCAGATTCCAGACAAAGATGTGGAACATCGTCAGATTCTCGCTGATGCAGATCAAAAAAGAGTCGCCTGTTCCGGAAAGCGATGCTCCTTCAACACTGATCGACCGGTGGATGCTTGCTAACCTTTCAAAGACCATCGCTGAGGTCACCGGGGCGATGGAGGAGTATCTCTTTGATAAGGGTCTGAAAACGATCCGCGATTTCGCCTGGAACGTGATGGCTGATGAGTATCTCGAGTTTGTGAAAGGCAGACTTTACAGTGAGGAGCCTTCACGCGCCGGAGCGGTCTATACGCTGAAAACAACGCTTGATGCACTGTGTGCGATGCTCTCTCCCTATATTCCGTTCTTCGCTCAGGAGTGCTATCATCATTTATCCGATGGAAAGAGGATCATCGATCACCCATGGACGACGTTTTCCTACGTGGATGAGGATGCACTGCGCGACGGCGATCTGATCGTGAACATTGTCAGCCTTCTTCGCAAATACAAGCACGACTCGGGTCTCGCGCTGAACGCACCTCTTGGCAGTGTTACGATTTATACTCCCTCACATAACATCGATGACTCCGGCGATCTCGGCAGGACCGTGAACGCCGAGGTTGTGTGGAAAGCTGAGGAACCGGCTCTTGAAAAGAAGGTTGGCGAAGTCGTTTTCAATAAAAGTGTTGTTGGGAAAAACCTCAGAAATAAAGCAGGCGCATTTATGACTGCAGTAAATGCCCTTCCTGATGCTGACAAGATCACGCCTCCGGTCTCTATCTCCATAGAAGGTGAAGAGGTCAGTGTTCCTGACGGGGCCTGGACCACATCGTACATCTATTCAGTTTCCGGTGAATCGGTCGATGTTCTTATGCTCGATGACGTGATGATCACCATAAAACGCACCTGATTTTTCAGGTGTAACACGTTTTTTATATTCTCCGCTCTAACGTAGTAAGCACATGTCTGAAAGCTACGCATGTGGGACTTCCCAGAAACCACTTCTTGGAAGTACCGTAGGATACGTCTTGAACAGCATTGCGGCTAAATACCCCCGCAATGATGCTCTAGTATCCTTTCAGCCGAATCCCTACAGTAAACGGTGTATGTCTGCCGCGGCAAATTACTGCCACGAAGGGCTCGTTTCCGACGAGCCGAACTCGTACCGCGAGTCCGGACTAACCCTAACGACTGCAGGGTCTAAGGTCCTTCGCTACACCTGGGCGGAGTTCCTTGCTGAAACGAATGCCGTGGCAAAAGGTCTTATGATGCTCGGCGTGGAACACGGGACCCGTGTTGCCATCTGGGCAATGAATTATGCTGAGTGGGTACTCGTGCAGTTTGCGACCGCAAAGATCGGGGCAGTGATGGTCAACATCAATCCGGCATACCGGACGTTCGAACTGGAGTATGCCCTTAAGCAGTCTGAGGTAGACACGCTGATTCTGCAGGGCAAGTTCAAGACCTCTGATTATGTCGGAATGTTCTACGAAGCATGCCCCGAGGCATTCGAGGCAAAACCCGGCAAGATCCGGTCCGAGAAGTTCCCGTATCTACGCAACGTCGTATTCATGGGTGAGATCATCTACAACGGCATGTACCGCTGGAGTGAGCTTCTGGAAATGGGTGAGTATGTCTCCGACTTCGAGCTGGAAAACCGTGAGGAGTCCGTCTCCTTTGATGATGCGCTGAACATTCAATACACGTCAGGCACGACCGGATTTCCCAAAGGTGTCGTGCTTTCCCATCACTCGGTATTGAATAACGGTCTCTTTATCGGAGACGGAATGGGCTTTACCGAGAAGGATAAACTCTGTATCCCAGTGCCGTTCTACCACTGTTTCGGGATGGTCCTCTCGAATATGGCATGCGTGACGCACGGATCCACGATGGTCATTCCTGCACCCTTCTTTGATGCCGAGGCTGTTTTGCAGGCAGTCGAAGCTGAAAAGTGTACGGCGCTTCACGGCGTTCCGACCATGTTCATCGCAGAACTGGAACACCCGAACTTCGACCGATACGATCTTTCAAGTCTCAGGACTGGTATCATGGCAGGTTCTCCGTGTCCGATCGAAAAGATGCGGGAAGTTGCCTCACGGATGAACATGAAAGATATCGTCATCGTCTATGGCCTGACTGAAACGGCGCCGGGCATCACCATGTCCACCACCTCTGACACGCTCGAAAACCGTGTTGCGACCGTTGGAAGAGCATTCCCGCACACCGAGATCAAGATCACCGATCCGAAGACCGGAAGGATCGTTCCTCTCGGAGAGAAAGGCGAGATATGCGCCCGCGGCTACATGAAGATGAAATGCTATTACAATAATCCGAATGCAACCAAGCAGGTCATCGACAAGGACGGCTGGCTTCACTCGGGCGATCTTGGCACTATGGATGAGGAAGGCTACGTCCGCATGGCAGGTCGCCTGAAGGAGATGGTCATACGCGGCGGAGAGAATCTGTATCCGCGTGAGATCGAGGAATTCTTCCATCTCCACCCAAAGATCTCCGACATTTATGTCATTGGCGTTCCGGATGCAAAGTACGGTGAAGAGCTTTGCGCCTGGGTGAAATCAGAGCCCGGTACGACGGTCACCGAAGAGGAGATCAGGGCATTTGCTGAGGGCAGGATCGCCCGTCACAAGATCCCCCGTTACTACAAGTTTACGGACTCCTTCCCTATGACGGTCACCGGCAAGATCAAGAAAGGGGATATGCAGGAAGTGTCCATCGCCGAACTTGGTCTCGCTGACGTTGCGAAGATAAAAACTGCCTGATGATAAAAAAGAAAGAGTGATATATCTCGCTCTACCACATCTATTTTATGAAGAAAATTCTTATTGCATTTGTTCTCTGTGTCCTGCTTTTCTCAATCGGAACTGCGGGCTGTATCGGCAGTGAGCCGATCGTTGGAGACTGGCTTATATACGGTACCGAGATTCCGGTCGTATTCAACAATGACGGAACCGGAACAATAACTATAACCTTCTTCGGCATCACTTCCACCGTTCCAATGACCTGGGAGAAGACCGAAGAGAAAACGTATAAGCTCACCGGAACCTCAGAATTATTCAATGCAGGCACCTACACCCTCTCTGCTGACGGGAAATCCCTTGTGGAGGTTTCCACCGGACTTAAGGTATTTGTAAAGAAAACATAACCCTATTTTTTATTTCTTTTTCGGTGTTTGAAGAAATCTGTTCTTATCAGTTTAGAACTCCCATCTCCACCCGTCTGTTTTCATCAGTTTTTCTACGTCTTTGTAATCGGGCATCAGTCGTTTGACCTCATCCCAGTAGTTTTTCTGATGGTGGGGGAATCTCAGATGCACTATTTCGTGAACAACGAGATACTCCGCGACGATTTTTGGTGCGAGCAGCACCCGTGCATTGATGATGATGCCGTTTTTTGGTGTACAGCAGCCCCATTTTTTCTTCTGGAGCCTGATACGCAGCTGCGGTTTATTTACGCCGGCAAGTTTCGCATACTTCTCCACATACGGATCCAAAACCACGGTTCCCAGGCGCCGGTACAATAGCGTGACCAGATCACGTGCCAGATTCTTGGAATCATCTGGAGAAAATGTGTCAGGTATCGATAACCTAAGCTGTCCTTCGAAGATCTCCGTTCTGGCGGGTCCAATTGTGCGCTGTATGGTTAGAGGTTCGCCAAAAAACGATATTTTCTCTCCTTCTTCATAACTCCGCGGGTTCGCCTGTTTTTTTTGAAAAACAGACTGCTGTTTTGCGATCCACTCGACCCTGCTCTGCGCGATCTCTACTGCCCGTTTTTCCGAGATCATCGAAGGAACCCGCACAAGGACTTCTCCTGCGGTCGTAACTTCGATCGCCCAGGACTTTCTTCTGTCTGAGTAGATCACGTTGATCGGGATATAATCTCCATTCCATACAACAGCCGGACCCATATGTGAAACATTATCTCTCATACTCTCCAATATAAGTAACTGAATGTTAGTCCGTGCCATAGATCAGGAAGTGCTTGATCTCCTTTTGGAGATGGGCAGATCAAGTTTTCCTGATGAATATATCGTCATGCTGGGCATGGAAAAAGGGGTCATCAATGTTACCTACCCGATACCCGGCACTACTGTTTCGCAGGACAGCGCCAATATCTTCATGGATATGATCCCGCTGGGGATGCAGATCGCCGGCACCGCTCACAGTCATCCAAACGGCTGTTTATCTCCTTCTGATGCTGATCTTGCCACATTTTCCCAAAGCGGCCAGTGCCATATCATTGTAGGCGCGCCCTTCGATGAAAATTCCTGGAGATGTTACGGAAGGGACGGGAAAGTAAAAACTCTTGAGGTCATATCATGAAACGGGTCGTTGCCACCGGGACTTTTGACATCCTTCATCCCGGACATATCTACTATCTTGAAGAGTCGAAAAAACTCGGTGACGAGTTATGGGTCATCGTTGCGCGGGAAAAAAACGTCGTGCATAAACCCCGCCCTATCGTTTCTGAAGAGCAGCGGCTCAAAATGATCCGGAGTCTCCGGTGTGTGGATCATGCCGTTCTTGGGGATCAGACTGATATGTATAAACCGATCCGGGAGATCGATCCGGCAGTAATAACAATAGGTTTCAATCAGAAATGGTCCGAGGAAAAATTGACACGGGAGATGCGTGAACGCGGAATCTCTGCCGAGGTCGTTCGTATTGCTGAGTATTCCGGGATGCCGTTCACCTCATCAACTAAGATCATCGAAGAAGCCGTAAGGAGAAGATCGCAATGAAATCAGATAAGAAACTGGACAAGATGGACAAGATATCCGAACTTGTCAGATTTGTCGTTGAGAAGGGCGGCGAGGCAACGCTGATCCCGGCAAAAGATATTGTAACGGCTGAGTGGGTGAGACAGAAATGTCTCTTCGGGTGTAATGGATTTGGCCGCCGGTTTTCCTGTCCTCCTTATACGCCAACCCCTGCGGAGACCAGGAAAGTTCTCAAAGAATACAAAACTGCCATCCTCATAAAATTTGTAGGCGATGTCGGCGAAACCACCCCGGAGAGGCTTGTCTCCCGTGAGATGACTGCGTATGTCCAGAATGTCATGTATGATCTTGAGATGATGGCATTCTCAGCAGGTTTTTACAAGACATTCGGTTACACTGGTCATCAGTGCGGGCTGTGTGCTCACTGCAAAGCAAAAGATGACGATGCGGAAATAACTGACTGTGTCAACCGAAGAAAAATGCGCCCGAGTATGGAAGCTGCGGGCATCGATGTGTATGCCACCTGCGCCTCCGTCGGCTGGGGTCTCGAGGTTCTTTCCTGCACGGAAGTCGCGGGCGGATGCGTCCTGGATTCACCGATGACGACCGTTATGCTCCTTTTAATTGAGTGAATCATATGAAAAATTCCCCATTTTTAGCCCCTGTCCCGTTTTACTGGTGTGACAAATGTCATTCTCCGGTGATGGGAAAACTCTGCTCCTGCGGAGAAAAAACCCGTCCCGTCTCAGTGACGCCGCCGGGAGATGTCCGCCCCGCTTTTGACCGTGACAGAAATCTTGTGAACCGCCTTTTCGAAGAACAGTTTGGTGTCCCGCTGATCCCTGAAGGATTTCTTGCAATTCTGAATAAAGTCCCTGACGAGGACAGGATGGAGGAGATAATCATCGGCGGAGCGGTAGTCTGTGCGATCAGATATATCCCGGCTGAGTCCCGATGGGAAGTTCTCCCAAGGGAAGCGGCGGCATCGCTGGTCGTTCCGACCAAGCGTTTCATCAAAGTCACCGATGATGCGGCCGGTTATATCAAGGAAGGAAGCAGCGTTCTTATGCCCGGCGTTACCTTTGTCTCTCCCGATATCGCCGTAGGAGATAGTGTCTTCGTTATTGCCGAGTCCGGAGAATGTGTGGCAGTCGGCCGAGCAAAAATGTCTTATCAGGATACGGTGGGTGCGACCCGGGGTCAGCTCGTTCGGACCCGCCGGACCCAAAAACCCGTGGTAGATGCATCTCCTTCGACTTGGAATGATGCGATTTCAGCAAACAAAAACATTCTCGATCTCTATGAAAGAAAATCGATCGAGTTCATCCTGGACGTCATCGCCAAAAATCCGGACATCCAGCCTACCGTTTCCTACTCCGGCGGAAAAGACAGTCTGGTAACGCTTCTCATCACGCTCAAGGCCGGGCTCAGACTTCCGCTGATCTTTGCCGATACCGGACTTGAGTTCCCGGAAACGATCGAAAATGTCCATCAGGTCTCCGAAATGTTTGGCCTTCCTCTTATTGAGGAGTCGGGGGATTCCGGATTCTGGGAGGCATTTGAGACGCAGGGTCCGCCTGCAGTGGATTTTAGGTGGTGCTGCAAAGCATGCAAACTTACGCCGGTCAAGACGTTGATCGAAAACGAGTGGGGTGAGGCCATCTCTTTCATCGGTCAGCGGAAGTTTGAGTCTGCAAAACGGATGCAGAGTCCGCGGGTCTGGAGAAATAGAAATGTTCCCTGCCAGCTTTCAGCAGCCCCGATCCAGCACTGGACCGCTATGCATGACTGGCTGTATCTTTTCCGAGAAAAAGCGCCCTACAATCCGCTATACGAACTTGGCCTGGATCGGATCGGCTGCTTTATGTGCCCGTCGTCCGACATCGCCTGCATGAAGGATATCGAGGCGCGGTATCCGGAGATGTGGGCCGACTGGGAACGCAAACTGAAAGCATGGGGGGATGCAAACGGCAAATCACCAGAATGGGCGTCGAAAGGTTTATGGAGGATCCGTGAAACAAATGAAGAAGACGGTGACATAGATGGGCACTTCTGAAATCGCAGTTTTGGATTATGGATTAGGAAATCTCAGGAGTGTGGTCCGTGGTCTCGAGGCAGCGGGGGCCCGCCCGATAATCACGAACGATCCTGAGATCATCCAATCGGCTGACGGGCTTCTCCTTCCGGGAGTAGGGGCCTTTGCCGAAGGGATGAACAAACTCGCGCCCCTGATCGATCTTGTAAAAAAAGAGGCAGCAAAAAAACCTCTTCTGGGAATATGTCTCGGCATGCAGATGCTTCTAGAGGAGAGCGAGGAACACGGTCTTCACAAAGGGCTTGGCTTTGTGCCCGGAACGGTTCGGCTTTTTCCAAAAAAACCCGGGATGAAGATACCTCAAATGGGATGGAATACCATCTCACCCTCTGGCCATCCGCTTTTTGAAGGAATACCTGACGGGACATATGTCTACTTCGTCCACTCGTATTATGCTGAAACTACCCCTGACTTTACGATCGCGACGACCGATTATGTCGTATCATATGCATCGGCCGTCTGTGCGGGCAATGTAATGGGTGTTCAGTTCCACCCGGAAAAAAGCGGGGACGCCGGCATTTTGATTCTCAAAAATTTTGTTCAGATGATCGAATGAGATAAAGGCATTTTCTCCCTCTTTTCTCCGCATGAAAAATCATCTGTTTTATGCTGCTCCGTCTTTATCCATATGGAGATTATCCTTCAATTTGGGTTTATTCCAACCAGGTTTTCATTTGTGGTTCACCCACATTAATAAGCAATCCGCACTAATATAATAATGCAAATATATTTTTGAGAATCGCTTCCGAGCATGTTAACCATTTTCGAAATCGACTCCAAATCTATGTCAAATTGACAAGGAGAACCAAACTTAGATGACTGATAATTACGACGCCTCCCACATCACAGTTCTGGAGGGGTTAACCCCTGTCCGTGAAAGACCTGCCATGTATATCGGCAGTACCGATACCCGCGGTCTTCATCACCTCGTATACGAGGTCGTTGACAACTCGATCGATGAAGCCTTAGCCGGATTCTGTAAACATATCGTCATCATCATCAACCCGAATGGATCGGTATGTGTAGAGGATGACGGCAGGGGTATTCCTGTCGATATCATGCCGAAACAGAACAAGAGCGCCCTTGAAGTCGTTATGACCGTGCTTCACGCCGGCGGAAAGTTCGATAAAAACACCTATCAGGTCTCGGGCGGTCTGCATGGGGTCGGTGTTTCCGTTGTAAACGCTCTTTCCACGCGCCTTACTGCCGAAGTATTCCGTGACGGAAACATCTACTCAATGGTCTTTGGGAAAGGCATCCTTCTGCAGCCGCTTTCCTGCAGGCCAGAAACCGATGAAGAGTATCTTCAGCGCCAGAAGAGGATGGACAAGATTGGTCAGGCAAAAGAAACCACCACGGGAACCCGGATCACCTTCTATCCCGACGGCTCCATTTTTGAGACGACCGAGTTCGATTATGATGTCCTTGCCCACCGGTTCAGAGAACTTGCTTATCTGAATAAAGGTCTGGAGATCCAGATCGAGGACCACCGTACCGGGGATACCGACACCTTCTGTTATCAGGGAGGTCTTCGCGAGTTTGTCACCCACTTAAACGAAGGTAAAGAACTCCTTCACCCTGAACCGATCTATGTCGACAAATCCGACGATGTGAACAAAATCGAGGTGGAGGTCGCTCTTCAGTATAACGATACCTACGGAGAAGTCCTCTATACATACGTGAACAGCGTGAATACCCGCGAAGGGGGCACGCACCTGGAAGGATTCCGCTCGGCTCTTACGCGTGCGATCAATAATAGTGCCCATGCAAATAAACATCTCAAAGAGGATATCTCCGTCCGCGGTGAGGATGTTCGCGAGGGTCTGACCGCCGTAATCAGCGTCAAGATCGCGAACCCGCAGTTTGAAGGCCAGACCAAGATGCGGCTTGGAAACAGCAGTGTCAAAGGCCTTGTTGACTCGATGATGTATCAGGCTCTGACCGAGTTTTTCGAGGAAAACCCGAAGGTCATCGCATCTATCGCCAAAAAATCCCTTGATGCGGCAAATGCACGCGAAGCTGCCCGCCGCGCGAAGGAACTTGCGAGAAGAAAGACGTCTCTTGAGATGTCAGGACTTCCCGGTAAACTTGCCGACTGCTCCGAACGCGATCCGGCAAAAAGCGAGATCTATATCGTGGAAGGAGATTCTGCAGGCGGTTCAGCCAAACAGGGACGCGACAGAAAATTCCAGGCGATCCTGCCTCTTCGCGGTAAGATCCTGAATGTGGAAAAAGCACTGGAACACAAGGCTTTGAAAAATGCCGAGATCCAGACGCTTATCACGGCGATCGGTGCGGGATACGGCGAAAAGTTCGATGCCGAACGCGCCAGATATCACCACATCATTATCATGACGGATGCGGATGTGGATGGGGCACATATCAGGATTCTGCTCCTTACCTTCTTCTACCGGTTCATGAAGCCTCTTGTGGAAATGGGATATATCTACATCGCTCAGCCTCCTCTCTTCAGAATTGCGAAAGGCAAACAGGAAAAATACGTGTACACGGAAGAGGACATGCGCTCGGCAATCGCAGAGTACGGCGAGAAGGGCATCTCGGTCCAGAGATACAAGGGTCTTGGTGAAATGAATGCAGGTCAGCTCTGGAACACCACCATGGATCCCAAATTCCGTATCTTAAAGAAAGTACGGATCGAGGATGCAGGTTATGCAAATGAGATATTCGAAAAACTCATGGGAGATGATGTCATGCCCAGAAAAGATTTCATCAAACGTCATGCAGGGGAGGTGAAGAACCTTGACATCTGAAGAAGAAACCACGCACAAGACGGTCTCGATCAACATCGAAGATGAGATGAAGAACTGTTTCATCGATTATGCGATGAGCGTTATCATCGGGCGTGCGATCCCTGATGTCCGTGACGGTCTCAAACCGGTCCACCGGCGGATTTTGTATGCCATGTTCCACGACGAGGGGAACACGAGCGATAAGGCCTACAAGAAATCCGCCAAGGCAGTCGCAGCCACCATGGGTAATTATCACCCGCACGGTGACTCTGCGATCTACGATACGCTCGTGAAGATGGCTCAGCCGTTCTCCTATCGTTATACCTTAGTAGATGGTCAGGGTAACTTCGGTTCGATCGACGGTGACTCGGCAGCAGCAATGCGTTATACCGAGGCAAGGCTTACCAAAGCAGCCGAATCTCTTCTCGAGGATATCGACAAAGATACCGTCGATTTCGTCCCGAACTTCGATGAGTCGTCCCAGGAACCGGACGTGCTCCCAAGCAGGATCCCGAATCTTCTGGTAAACGGTACTACAGGTATCGCGGTCGGTATGGCGACCAACATGATGCCGCATAACCTCGGCGAGGTCTGTGATCTGGTGGATGCCTACATCGATAACCCGGAGATGCAGCTCGATGAGATGATGAAGATCCTCCCGGCACCTGACTTTCCGACAGGCGGAAAGATCATGGGTACTGACGGGATCGTCAATGCTTATCAGACCGGTCAGGGAAAAGTCATTCTCCGCGGCATTGCCGAGATCGAGGAACGCAAAAAAGGATTCGAGCAGATCGTTATCACCGAGATCCCCTATCAGGTGAACAAGGCATCGATGATCGAGAAGATCGCCGAACTTGTAAAAACGAAGGTGATCGAAGGCATCAGCGACATTCGTGATGAGTCCGATAAAGACGGGATCCGTGTTATCATCGAACTCAAGCAGAACACGCAGGCAAATGTTGTTCTGAACCTGCTTTACAAACATACTCAGCTCGAAAATTCGTTTGGTATCATCAATCTGGCTATCGTCGATAAGAAGCCGAAGATCCTTTCACTCGTCGAGCTTCTCCGCTATTTCATCTCACATCGGGTCGAAGTCGTTCGGCGCAGGTCCCAATTTGATCTGCGTAAAGCAGAAGAACGGATGCATATCATGGCTGGCCTTTTAAAGGCTCTTGATATGATCGATGTGGTGATCGCGACCATTCGTGCCTCTCCGGAGGCTTCTGTGGCACAGGAAGCCCTTGTTTCGACACTGGGCTTTTCTGAGGCGCAGGCCGAGGCAATCCTCAAGATGCAGCTTCGCCGTCTCGCGGCCCTTGAACAGCAGAAGATCGTGGATGAGACCACCTCACTCCAGCTGATCATCGACAAACTCACCTGGATCTTGTCATCCGAGGAGAACATCCTCTCGGTCGTGAAAACAGAGACTGCCGAGGTCCGTTCGGCCTACGCCGATGAACGCCGGACCCAGATCGATTACACGGCCAACACCGACTTCAACATGATGGACCTGATCCCGGACGAACAGACCCTTGTCATGCTCACGACCCAGGATTACATCAAGAGAGTTCCGCTGGATCTCTATCGCCAGCAGAAACGCGGCGGCAGAGGCGTGATCGGCATGACCACAAAGGATGAGGACTCCGTCGATAAAGTCTTCATGGCGAGCACGCATGATTATCTGCTGTGTTTCACCAACAAAGGCAGAGTCTACTGGCTCCGTGTGTATGAGATCCCTGAAGGATCAAGGACCAGTAAGGGTAAGGCGATCGTCAATCTGCTGAACCTTACTGATGAGGAAGTTTCGGCGGTCATTCCGATGCGGGATTTCGATGCTGAAAAGAATCTTCTGTATGCAACAAAGAAAGGCCGTGTCGGCAAGTTCAGTCAGGATCTGTTCTCACGGCCAAGGACCGGGGGGATCATTGGTATCACGCTCCTCGACGGCGATGAGCTTGTTGATGTGGTCGTGACCGGCGGCAGTTCTGATGTCGTTCTTACGACCGCATTCGGTCAGGCCCTCAGATTCTCCGAGGATGAGGTCAGAGCAACCGGCCGCGGTACCCAGGGCGTTATCGGTATCCGGCTGAAGTATGAGGGAGATTATGTATGTGGTCTTACCCTGGTCGAGACCCAGTATCTGCTGATGATCACCGACAAAGGATACGGTAAGAGGACCGAGTTCGATGCATTCATGGGTCATGGCCGCGGTACCCAGGGCGTAAAGTCTATCGTGGCGAACTTCGAGCGCGGCAAAGTCGTCTCCTCGCTCGCGGTCTCGGATGACGATCAGGTCATCATCACGACTGCCGCAGGAGTTGTGCTGCGAACCCAGGCTTCGGACATCTCGATCCAGGGACGCGGAACACAAGGTGTCCGTGTCATCCGGGTCGACTCTGGAGACAAGGTCACGGGTGTTGCCGTTGTTCCGCCGGATGAGGTTGATCCCGCTCTGCCGGAAGGCGAAGATCAGGCCTGATCTTTTTTTCTTTTTTCAGATATCCGCTCTGTTTTGGATGCGGGGCGCCTTCAGAAGTTTTTCACTGATTACTCAATGAAGAGCGGGAGCCAGGTGACATCTTTAATGCATATCTCCGCCAAATAGTACAGCATCCATGTCCTACATCGACCCGATCGTACTAATCATCGCCTTTGGTGCAGCTTCCGTCTCGTTTCTGTGGCTGAGAGATACCCGCATCTTTGTCAGAACCGGTAAAGAGGGGTATCGGAAAGCCGCCTATCATGGTGTTCTTTATTCAGCTCTGGGATGGTTCGGCTGTGCTCTTGCCGGTTTTGCCGAAACGACATTTATGTATCTGGGTGTCGGCTGTATGCTGATAGCTCTCTATCTCCAGTCCAGACTGAAGAAAGAGGATGTATGGGTAGGAAATGAATCTGCATGGACCCGGTTCATCGGATCGGCGCCCCGTCAGGAGAGAAAATAAATATGATACAAAAACCCCGCGGAACAAGAGATTTTCTTCCGGCTGAAATGACACAGCGCCGGTTTGTTGAACAGAAAATGCGGTCCGTCGCGGCAGGATTCGGATACGGCGAGATCGTTACGCCCATGTTCGAAGAGCAGGAACTCTTCACGATCAAGTCAGGCGAAGGGATCATCAATGAGATGTATGCATTCGAGGATAAAGGCGGCAGAAAACTGACGCTCCGCCCGGAACTCACTTCTGCTGTTCTCCGTGCCTATGTCAACGAGGCGCAGATGGCGCCAAAACCCCTCCGCTGGTTTTATTTCGCGGAATGTTTCAGGTATGAACGCCCGCAGAAGGGAAGATACCGGCAGTTCTGGCAGTTCGGCTCCGAGCTGATCGGTGCCGATTCTGCAGCTGCCGATGCTGAAGTAATAGCCCTTGCTTATGAATTACTGAAATGCAGCGGCGTCCGCTTTGTTTTGAAAGTCGGCCATCTTGCTCCGATGAAGCATCTTCTTTCAGGTCTCGATGCCCCATCACAAAAACAGGTCATGGCAGCTCTCGATAAACGTGATATGGATCTGCTTGAAACAACGCTTGCATCCCTTGACCGTTCTTATTTGTTTGCGTCGTTAAAGGTTCTCACTACGGCAAAAACGCTTCCGGAAATATTTGCCGTTACGGGCGACATTCCGGAAAAAACGAGGATCGAGGAGACCTTCGGTTATCTTGAAGTACAAAACATCCCCTTTGAACAGAACTTCGGGATCGCCCGGGGTCTTGACTACTACACGGGAATGGTCTTTGAAGGATTTGCCGACAATCTCGGTGCGGAAAATCAGATCCTCGGCGGAGGGGCTTACCGTCTCGCACACCTTTTCGGCGGAAAGGATGTTCCCTCCTGCGGATTTGGCATAGGGTTCGACCGTGTCATGGTCTCTCTTGGGGAGTTCTCCCTCGAGACAAAACCGGCGGCAGCGGTCATCTGCACGCCCGAGACCCGGATCCCGGCATACAAAGCCGCGTCCTCCCTTCGCAGCGCGGGGATCACCGCGGTCATGGACCTTCTCGATCGAGGATTTGGCGCCCAGCTGTCTTCCGCGCTGAAGTCAGGAGCATCATTCGCTGTCGTGATTGGCGAAAAGGAAGCGGCAGCCGGCACCATTACTCTTAAAGATCTCAGCACCGCTGTCCAGACTGAGATGTCACTGGAATCTGCCATCGAGGTAATTCATGGTTCTTGCCGATGAGCTCGCCAAGAAACAGCGAAGCATCAGTGTAGCGGAATTTTTTGAAAAAAATAAACAGATGCTTGGTTTTGATTCTCCGACAAGGGGGATCATCACCACCATAAAAGAGGCGATCGATAATTCGCTCGATGCCTGCGAAGAGGCACAGGTCCTTCCTGATATTCTTGTTTCGGTCAGGCGGATCTCGAATGATGTTTTCCGTGTCGTTGTCGAAGACAACGGTCCGGGGATCGTTCCGGAAAAAATGCCGAGCGTTTTTGCGAAACTTCTCTACGGCTCACGATTCCATCAGGTCAGACAGACCCGCGGTCAGCAGGGGATCGGTATATCGGCAGCGGTTTTGTATGCTCAGCTCACGACCGGAAAACCGACGATCGTAACATCCCGGACCGATGCAAAGAACAAAGCGCATACCATGTCTCTTGTCATTAAAACGGAGACAAACGAACCTGAAGTTCTCTCCCACGAAGAGGTTGACTGGATCCTTCCTCACGGAACGCGTGTTCAGCTCGAGTTCAAAAGCAATATCGCGGCAAGAAAAAAACTCATCGAGTATCTGAAATACACCTCGATCGTCAATCCCCATGCGAAGTTCCGTGTAGAGATCGATGACGAGTCTTTTACGTTTGAGCGGGTTTCATCCGAAGTTCCGCCCTGTCCGGTGGCGATCAAACCTCATCCTTATGGTATAGAACTCGGTGTTTTGAAACGGATGACGACCGCATCCGATCTGCCTTTAAAGGAGTTTCTTGTTGAGAGTTTTTCGAAGGTAGGTGAGAAAACCGCTCTCGAGATATGCAGTTCCGCAAGACTCGATTCCGCAGTAAAGGTTTCCTCCCTTGGCCTCGAATCACTCAATCCTCTTCTTGATGCCATGCAGACAACAAAGATCCCGGCTCCTTCTGCATCGCAGTGTTTGTCCCCGATCACCGACGAACTTATCGTGAAAGGCATGGAGAAGGAGTTCGAGCTTGACTTCATCAAAGCCAGGACACGTCCCGGAAGTGTGTACGGCGGTCACTCGTTCATCGTGGAAGCGGCGATCGGTTACGGCGGCAAACTTCCTCCCGAGGGAAGCGCTATTCTTTTGCGGTTTGCGAATCGTGTCCCGCTTCTTTATCAGCAGGGGGCCTGTGCGATCACAAATGCGGTTCAGAATGTGAACTGGAAATCCTACGGGGTTTCCCAGTCGGGCCTCCCCACCGGACCCATACTTATTCTCGTCCATGTGGCGGCGACCAATGTTCCGTTCACGAGCGAGTCCAAGGACGCCGTTGCGGCAGTTCCTGAGATCGAGCGGGAGATCACGCTTGCTTTGCAGGAACTCGGCCGCGACCTGAAGATGTTTCTGTCCCGCCGCGACAGAAATAAACTGCAGGATGACCGGGCACGTGCGATCTGCTCGGTAATTCCCCTGATCGCCGCGAAGGTCGGCGAGATCGTTGAACTCCCGACCCCTGACACTTCCCTCATCGAAGGAAGGATCATGCGTCGTGTGGTCCTCAAGAAAAGCTCGGCAGGCGGCAAAGTTATGATCCATATCGACAACTACACAACAAAATCCCAGGAGATCTCCCTGTATGATATCTCCGGAGACAATGCAGGCGACGCAACCGTCCCTCCCTCATTCGTATCTGAGATGGATGGCGAGTACACGAAGATCTGGAAGGTTACCCTTTCCGCAGGTGAAGCATTCGAAGTCACCTATACCGGCAGCGGCGGGGGAATGATCGAGATGCAGGGTGTGGCTGAAAACCTCAAAGTGGTGGTGGATCTGGATGTCTGACCCAACTGAAAGAGACACGGCAACGAAGAAACGTCTTATGGAGATGGCCAAAGTATGGTATGATCAGATGAACAGCGGCGAGATTCCGTCGATCACTCTGCCTACCAGAACAAAATACAATATCGAATATGACGATGAATCCGAGGTTTGGAAGTACGGCGACAAAGAGTCCGTCAGAAATGCCGGGACTGCGAAGTCGGCCACGCACATGCTCAAGATGGCCTATGTCATCTGGTTCATAAAAACCCAGCTGCAGGAAAATCGATCATCGACCTTAAGAGAAATGTATTACATCTCGGAGGGCTGGAAACAGGCAAAGTTTGGCGCTCAGAACGAGAGTAACTATCTGATCGAGGATCTCGAGATCATCACTGCTATGCAGAGGGAGTTTTTCCATATGCGTCCTGAAGAGGACGGGGCCTCGATTTTCGGACCGATCCGTATCCGGGAAAATACCCGGCGGGGGATGAAAGAGATCCACTGTCAGGATGATGTTGGAGAAGCGGGATACAACATTCCGAACAATGTGGAGAACGTGGAGCTTGTGGATCATGATGCTTCCTGTGTTATCGCCATCGAAACGGGCGGTATGTTTTCCCGTTTACAGGAAAACGGCTTCGATGAAGATTACAATGCTGTCCTCCTTCACCTGAAGGGTCAGCCGGCCAGAGCGACAAGACGTATGCTGAAACGCATGAACGAGGAGCTGGGTATCCCGGTTGTGGTTTTCACCGATGGTGATCCCTGGTCTTACCGTATTTACGCATCCGTTGCCTACGGTTCGATCAAGTCAGCTCACATGTCCGAGCTTTTGGCAACGCCGTCTGCCCAGTTCATCGGGGTCAAGCCTTCGGATATCCAGCGGTACAATCTGCCTGCCGACAAACTTACAGAACAGGATGTTTCAGCACTTCGGGCTGAACTGACCGATCCGCGGTTTGCGACCGATTTCTGGAGAAAAGAGATCAATCTCCAGCTTGAAATGAATCTGAAGTCGGAACAGCAGGCATTTGCCAGCCGCGGTCTCGATTTCGTTACAAAGGAGTATCTTCCCTCCATGCTCTCGGAAATAGGTGTTCTGAAACGCTGATGAATCCATCACTCCTTGCGCTTTACGTCGGCGTTTTCGCCTCGATGGCTCTTTCAAATGCAGTCGTTCCGATCCTTTCGATCATCACCCCGGATCCCGGTATGCAGGGAGCCGTCTTTGCCGCCTATTTTTTAGGCGCGTTTTTCATGGTGTTTCCTGCCGGCTGGATATCTGATACGGTCGGGCGTCCGCCGCTGATAAAACTTGGTCTCCTCGGGACCTGTGTGTCCGGCCTTTTGATCTGGTTTTTCCCGGGAGATCCTCTGTTTACCGTATCTCTGAGGTTTCTGGAAGGCCTTTTTACCGGAATGTTTGTCTCTTCAGCACTTTCGTATGTCAACTCAGAGGCCGATCATAAAAAACTGTCCGGGATGTACATTGCTTTGCTGAATGTCGGTCTGGTGGCGGGACTTGTGATTCCAGGTCTGCTGGCAGCATATCATCCCTATGCAGGGGTCCTCGTTTTTTCTGTTCTGAGCGGATGTGCATTTTTTACCGGGATATTTTTCCGTGACCATGCAGATTTTGTCTCGCTCAGGATCCCGATTAGAACGATCCTCTCGATCACTCAGTATCATAAATGGTTATGGGTGACGTTGTTTGTTTTTGCCGGAGCGACCGGTGTTGTGACAAGTATGTATCCGGAGATGTCTGGATATTCTGCTGAGATCTCCGGGATCGTGACGGCACTGATGAGTTTGGCCACCGCCGTATGCGTCTACGCCGCAGCGCATCTCGCTTTATCCGATTCTCTTGGTGTTATTCGAAAGACGGCTCTTCTCCTTGCCGTATCCATACCCCTCGTTCTGCTCACCCCGTTTGGCATGATCATCGTCGGCGGTGTGTTTGGGGTGATTTCGGCAGCTGTATTGAATTATATCGCCGTTACTCCTCATCCCCAGGGCGTGATGAACGGTCTTTTTACGACGATGCAGTATGCCGGCATGGCCGCCTTGCCGTTCGTCACCGGTCTTCTCGTCACACCTCTTGGTTATCCGTGGGTTTTTGTGAGTGTCGGTATTCTGGTTTTGGCAGGGGGTCTTCTGATCGTTCGGTGTCCCTGTTATGTCCCCGCGTTACGGTAAATACTGTAGTTCCTTCCTTACTTTCGTTTTTTTCGTGGATGGTAGTGATGTTTGGGTACGGTTGTTCCGGGAAGCAGGCATTCAGCGGTTCCGTCGCGGCAGTCTTTCAAGGGTGTACTGCAGTACTCCAGTATGCTCAGTGCTCTCTCGGCACCGATCGCCGGCTTGGTTGCTTCCAGCCAAAGATAAAATCCTACTCTGGACGGTGTCGGCCGTTCATATTTGAATCCGCCTGTTTTTGACGGTACCATTTTCAGATAGGTCCGCTGTTTTTTTGGTTTGAGGTAGATCACAGGCGACATCTCGGGAAAATCCACCGCAAGGATCACGCGCGAGTAGTTCTCTTGGAGTGAATCGGCGTCAAGGATTTCTGATTTGACCCGGAGGCCGTAATTTGTGATCAGCGCCTTGATCGCGGAAGGATATAGACCTCCGCAGATAACCTTTTTCACCAATGGCGAGACGGAAGGATCCGAGAAGTACTGATCCGGCGACATGTCATGGTCCATGGCGAAAAACAGCTTTGTGAGTGCGTCGTCGTGGAGTTTTTTGTAATCAAAGTCGCGTATCTTTAATGTCTCGCAGGGGATAAGCACCGGATTTTTTTCCGGATGTGTGGGGATGGATGTGATTCTGAGACCTTTGAGACAGGATTTCATCACTTCACATTCATGTGTCCCAATGTACGCATTATCCGGATCGGCTACGAGCCTTCGCACAACCTGTGTTCCGGAGATATCGACGGATGAAAAGAGAATGAATCCCACATGCTCCTGATTGAACATGTAGCCAAACAGCTTTTTCTTATAGATGATCTCTGCTTCAAGATCTTTGAGATCAGCAGGACTGGTCACGATCTCACTGAATACGACCTGTTTGTCTTTATCGAAAAGGAGGAGATCGACTTCAGCCAGATCCTGACCGTTCCCTCTGACTCTGATGTCGCCTTTTTCTGCAGAATATATCCCGTTCACGCCGAGCCTGATCTTTTCGCGGTGTTTCGGGACATCGGCGCCTTTTCTGACGATCTTCTTGATGGTATCGGTTTTTTCCGCGATCCTGATGAGCTGTTCGTATATGAGGTTTTCAAACCAGTATCCTTCGGCGGTCCTCATCAGCATAATGTCTTCCGAGAAGAGGTTTTTGCGTTCAGCTGGCCGCATGTGGCGCAGGGCTCGTACTGCCATCGCCCGATCGGGTTTATAGTGGCAGAACTGCTCACTAATCCACGAGAGCATTACAACTCTCCGCTATGTTGTTTCATAATGTATTTTATGCGAGGATGAGTATCCTTCGCGTGAGACTTTTATGCACTCTCTGCTCGTAGTATCCGACGATCTCAAAGAGATCTTCAGCGAGAGGTCTGATGTCTTTATGTGTCACGATAACAGCCCTGCCTCCGGATCTCAGCACACGCCGTATCTCTTTGAGGGATTCTGTGTAGAGAGTATCAATGCTTTCAGCCCCTATCGTGGTCGACTGACCGTATGGGAGGTCGGTTGCAATGGCATCAAAAACTCCGTCCGGATAGGGCATGTTCGTTGCATCGGCCCGAATGTATGCTCCGTTTGGCAGGTTCTGTCTGCATCCGTTGAGCATCTCGGGGTCGTAGTCGCTTCCGACTGCGTCTATGCCCAGCATTTCACATTCTAGAAGCATTCCGCCAGTCCCGCAGAAGGGGTCGCATAACCATTGACCAGGCTCGACATGGGTCAGGTTGACCATTGTCCGAGCCATCAAAGGCATCATGACACCCGGGTGGAAGAATGCTCTTCTCTGGGGGTTTCGGTAGGCGTATGATCCGCGGTCGATGGTTTGTAGTACCTGACCGAAGAAGCATCTTCCGTTTGTAAAGACAGCGCGGTATTCTACAGCCGGATCTTTAAGATCGACCGTGCCGCGAATTTTTTGTCCCATCATGCGCTCGAGTTCCAGTTGGGATGCATTGACGGTGACAGGATGAATCTTTCTTGCCCGGCAGCAGAATGTGCCGGGGGCTATGGGGGCGAGCTGGTCAAGGAGGCGTTCGAGGGCTTCCTTTGACGCATTGCATTCGCCAAGAAGGCGCATTACTACATGCGTCTGCGCGAGCCGTGTTGTTCTCCGCGGATCATCTACTTCAGCTATGGCAATGCCGTTTTCTGTACGGGTAACTTTCCCCACACAGGACAACTCGGCGATCGCCAGAGGCAGGTTCTCTCCGGAGAGTTCAAACAACAGGTTCATCCGCTTTATACATGTGCCGTCTGGCTAATAATATCTGTGGGGTCCGAAAGTTTCTGCGCTCTGCTGCTGGGCATAAATTTGCCGGAGTCAGCTGATCTCTTTTCGTTTGATGTACCAGATCTTCGCACATTTTTCCGGGTGGTATCGAAGTTTCGCCTCGCGAAGACCGGCGACGTCCATGTCAGACTCGCGATTGATCCAGGTGTATTTCCCCAGAAGCTGCCTGGCGGTTTCCTGGTTGATGACTTTGTAAATTCCTTTGTACTGGGCTAAGCCCTTTTCAAAATGAATGACTGCAGTTTCATAATTCATCTCTCCCCAAATAGCCGCCGCTCCTATTTTGTTCCGTGGGCCGACGCGGATCACCAGCCCTTCACACCCGAGTTCATGCCAATTTTCCAGCGCCGTGTGTGCGGCTCTGACTTCTTCATTGAGCACGGTGTTTGTATCGGCGATTTTTGTATCGCTCCATTTGTCGAGCATGTCATGGAGTTCGGGAATGGTTTCCGGTTTGATCGTCTCGACGGTGTATTGGTATTTGGTATTGAATCGGTTGATATGTCTGCGGATGTTGAGGTATTTTTGTCCGGAGAGTTCGGCCAGTTCCTTTGTTCTGTAGTAGTAATCGCTGCATCCCCTGGAGTGATAGACCGGGGTTTCGGGGTGGTAGAGGTGCATGTACGGAATGTATTTGTCTTCATAAAAGGCAATAGCGCAGTCTCCTGTGTTTTTTTTGGCAAAGGAGATGAGTTCTTCAAAAAGTGCAGGGTCGAATTCGCCAACCGGAGCATGACACGTGCTTCTGCCGTTGATCGTGTTGGAAAGGATGAGGTGGTCGTTTATTACCGCATATTCGCAAGGGGCGTAGTGTTCCCACGAGAAGAGCGTAAGGAAGTTGTGTTCGGAGTGATACTGGGGAAAACGCCGGAAGTAGTCATCGATGAGAGGCTTGTCTTCGAGGGTTATTTTTTTGAAGTCAGTTTTTTTCATGTTCAAAGAGCATTGGGGTGTAGTTTTTCATTTCAGAGAAGCCTGCTCTGCGGTAGATTGATTCTTTTCCAGGTGCAGAGACGAGGCCTATCCATGTCAGGCCGTGCGCTGATCCCAGGCGCTTCAGCGTTTTTGCTATGCGCTCTCCGATGCCGCGTCCCCGGAATTCGGGGAAGACAACCACGTCCTGAATATATCCGTCGGCAACTCCGTCGGAGATGATGCGGCCCATTCCGACTGCGCGATTCTGCGTGTCGTGGGCGATAAGGAAGATTGAGCTGCCCTCTATGATCTGCGCGATGCGGTCTGTGCTCCATCCCATTTCCCACCACCCCCCGGTCCTATATAGGTCGAGGATTTCGGACCTGTTCCATGAACGGGCTATGCTTAGGGTTATTTCTTCTTCTGACAAGGGTAATGCCGTCCTGTAATTTATTAGTTATATTTTCATCTGAGTGGTTTAGGATAATGATATTTATGGTCCGTTCTTCTCATCAAAACAGGTGTGTTTATATGTATGTTTGCCTAACATTATTACCTCACAAGACGCACGATCCAAGCCTTGTCCTGCCGGTTTCTTCCGGCGGGGCATGCCTGCTTTGATTCGGTGGGTTTATAAGTGATTGGAGGTAACTATGTTACCTCGCAAGGCTCTCGAACTGCCTTTTGGGCTCTCCGGCTTCTGATGCCTGAGTTTTCCGGAATGCGGTTCGAAGACTATATAAGCATTCGATGCTGATATAGTAGAGCTGTTTAAGTGGAGGACAAAACGCGAATCATCCGGGTTTCCCGGAGTGATTGTTGGTCCTGACG